>NZ_KE383885.1:114593-183519 GCF_000422585.1 Hugenholtzia roseola DSM 9546 | reverse complement strand
TGCAAAAAAAATGATTTGGTTTTCGAACCCTCCCCTATGGGGGGAGGGCAGGGTGGGGGTTCAGCAGGTTTGCACCAAGCACAAAACCCCGTTTTTGACCTTCTGACTGTTGTAACAACGCCTATTGAGATTGAAACAAAAAGAGTTTTAAGCCAAATTTTGTTTTGTTTAGAGTGGAAGCAATAAGACAAAAAAAGTAGTGTATGGAGCTAAAAAAGGCGCGTTTGTGTCTTCTTTTTTTCCTAAAAAAAGTTCGCCGCCCATTTTTTGAGCGGCTAAGTGCGCCATATAAAGCCCTAAGCCAGAGCCTTGTGAGCGTTCTGTACCACGATAGAACATCTCAAAAAGGCGCGTTTGGGCTTCTCTTTCAATTCCGATACCATTGTCGGCGATAAAGAGGGCTTGAAAAGAGGGAGGGAGGGTCTTATCGTGATTTGCCGTCAGGTTTTGTACTTCTTCTGCGGATAGGAGTCCTATCCAAACGCCGTCGTCTTCTTTGAGGCTGCGATATTGCAGGCTGTTTTCTATCAAATTTTCGAAAATAATTTGCAGCAAAGTTGCGTCTGCATAAAGGGTAATTGGTTCGCTTATTTGGTTTTCAAACTTAAAATAAGGGTGTTCGTTGCGCCAAGTGCTTAGGAAGTTTTCTATCCATTCGTGAAGGGGAATGGGAGTAGCCGTTGCCTGTGTATTTTTTAGGGTATTGACGAGCAAAAGGCGTTTGAGAATGGCATCTAAGCGTTCAGAGGTGTGTTCCAAAAGTTGTAAATAATGCAGACTTTGGGCATTTAGATTTTCCAAATAAAGCACCTGCACCAAGCCCAAAATTCGGACAATGGGACCTCTTAAATCGTGAGAAGCGCGATAGACAAAGTCGTTGAGTTCTTTCAAGACGGCTTGTTTTTCGCGTTCGGCAAGGGTCTTTTCTGTAATATCAATCGCGGTAAGCATCACCGAAGGTTTGCCCTGCCATTCGATGGGCGAATGATAGGTTTCTACAAAAATGGCTGTCCCTTTTTTGTGGATAAAGATAGGTGGCTCGTGTTTGAGCAGCATATCGGGGAGGCGCATCTTCAAAAGTTCTTCTTCCATATAGCCGTACCGCTCGATGGCGACTTTGTTGGCTGCCAAAAAGACCTCGTCCTGACGCTGATAGACCCAAATCGGGAGAGGGTGCTTTTGAAAAAGAAGGCGGTATTTGCGCTCATTTTCCAATAAGACCCTTTGCTGTGCCAAAAGCCGCTTCTGGTGCTTGCGTATCAAAATATAAATCAAGAGGCTGGTAATGGAAACAAAAAATAAGCCTTTGAAGGTCTGATAGACCAACGTTTCATGCGTTTCTACTCCTGCCAAAAGCAAAAACCTGTCGGAAAAAATAATCCATAGGTAGCTAAAAAAGGCATAAATTAGGGGAATATGCCAAATGGGAGGCATCTTGCGCCAAAGCTGGAGGCTTGCTAAAAATCGGTTGTTGAGGTCGGACATACGGAGGGTCAAAAAGGTGTGATAGCGTCAAACGCCTTCTTATATAGGAGTGAATCAATTTGATAAAAGGCGAAACGTAAGTGCCAAACTGCCCATTTTCTTACACATGCCTAAAACTAAGATAAAATTTCCGCTTTTGAGCCAGTGCCACGTTTTTTTTAGGATTTTTTTTGGAAAAAAGTCAAAAAATACTACCTTTACCCCATTAACTCACCTTTAAAAGTCGAAACCAAGATGGTAGAAGGGAACAATGGTACGGTCTTCTCGAAAAAAATCCGCGCAGGAAAGCGCACCTACTATGTAGATGTGAAGGCTACGCGCGAACAAGACGATTTCTATATCGTCCTGACGGAAAGCAAAAAGCAGTTTCGCCGCAGTGGAGGTTTCTTTTACGAACGGCATCAGGTTTTTCTCTATAAGGAGGATTTCAACAAACTTTTGGAAGGTTTGAGCGAGGCGATTGCCTTAGTCAAGACCGAACTCCTGCCCGATTACGACTACGAAGCCTACGACCGTCAGGGGTATGAGGCAGAGTACGAAGCCGATTTAGAAGCCCAAGAGCCACACGAGCCTTCCAACGGCAAAGCCGACCCTTATGCTTGGGGTGAATAACCTGCTGCTTTGCTTGCTTCTCTTTTTTGCCAAAGTTGTATCTCTTTCGCGTAGATAGAGGGCTTTGGCTTTTTTATTTCCAAAATTATCGAAGGTCGGGCTGCCTAAAAACACAATTTTTTTCTTTTTTTTAGATAAAAGGCAGCCTTTGTTTGTACCCAAATAAAAAAATCCTTACTTTGCGCCAAACATACCCCTAAAAACAAAAAAAACGTTCCCTTCGCCTTAAAAGCGACAGGATTTTTACCCCCCCCCCATTTTCAAAATATTCCTTTTTTAGTAAGACGGTTGGTTTTTATGAAATATTCGCGCTTTTCTATTTTTGTAGGAAAAAGGCAGGACTTAGGCTTTTTTTCGAAAGTGCTGTGCCTTTGTATTTTTCTGTGGTTTTCTATTTTGGGCAGTTTTTCCACACTTCTGGCGCAGGAGTTTGGGCAAAACTTAAAGGGCATTGCACGCCCTTTGATAACGAATTTCGCTTACACAGAATATGGCGGCACACAACAAAATTGGGCAGTAACACAAGGCAAGAATGGTTTTATCTATGTGGGCAATGCGGACGGCGTTTTGGAATACGACGGCAAAGATTGGCGTGCCTACCCTACGGCGAATGGCTCTACGGTGCGCAGTTTGGCAGTATCGCAGGCAGGGGAAATTTTTGTAGGTGCGAAAGGTGAGGTAGGCAAACTCAAAGCGGATTCTATTGGTAATTGGCGTTATGTTTCGTTTTTAAATCAAATTCCCGAAGCGTATCGCAATTTCGACGACGTGTGGCAGACTTTTGCTACCAAAGAGGGTGTTTTTTTCCGAACCAATCCCTATCTTTTTCATTTCTCTTTTGCAGGCACTTTTCTCAAAGTGGTGGCTGCCTCCGAAAAAGGGCGTTTCCACAAGGCTTTTTGTCTTGATGATGATATTTTGATAGAAGATTCCAAAAAAGGACTTTTGCGCGTAACGCCTCAAACGGTTCAGGTGTTGGCAGATACGAGCCTTTTTATGCGCGATTTTGTGTTTGGCATTTATCCTGACCCCGAAGCTGCCGAGCAGTGGCAGGTTTGGGGTAGAATGAAAGTAGGGCGGCTTTCTCAAAACCAATTCGAAACAAAAAGCTATGCTGCCCAAAAGCACTTCGAGCAGATGCGTGCCTATGTTAGTACGCGCCTTTCTGCCTCACAAATTGCCGTAGGCACGACGCGCGACGGGCTTTTTGTGATAGACAATCAGGGCAATATCCAACTGCATCTGACCAAAGAAACGGGCTTGCAGAGTAGCACGATTTACGACTTGTTTTTAGATAGCGAAAAAAATCTTTGGCTCGCTACCGACTTGGGCATCGATTGTGTGCATTTGGGCTACCCCTTTTGGCAAATTAGCGACTTAGACGGCATGGTAGGGCAGGGCTTGAATCTTAGCTTAGACCCGAAGCGCAATTTTATCTATGCAGGCACAACGCAGGGCATTTATGCTTTGCCCTACCCCAATTTTTACAACCCTGCTGATGGCAAAAAGGCAAAGTTTGAATTTATACCCGAAACACAGGGCTATGCCATCGAGGTCAGGGAGCAGGAGCAAAAACTTTATTTTGCGCACAGCAACAACGTCTTTGAAGTTTCAGAGGGCAAGGCTACCGCTATCGTGCCAGAGGGCTTTTATGGTGCGATTGCGCCTACGCCCCTAACGCCACAACTTTTAGTAGGGCGTAGAAATGAGGGCATGGCAATCTTGCAGCCTTCGTCAGAGGAGGGGGCAAAGTGGCAAGTACGCGATTTGGCAGGTTTTGAGGAGCGCACCCGCAATTTGCTCTATCACAAGGGTTATTGGTGGGTCAATCAGGAAAACAAGGGGATTTTTCGCCTCAAAATAGACCAAACGACAGACAGCGTAACCGAAGTGCGCCTTTACCAACAAGAAAATGGGGAATTGCCTACCAGCATAGAAAACAATTTGTATCTAATCAAAGACAAAATTTATGTAAATAATGAATTTGGTTTTTTTGAGTATGACCAAAAGACGGAGCATTTTGCAGCGTCTAATTTTTGGAACGATTTGGTAGGAAAAGAAAAAGTAGATTTGAAGGAAGACAAAGCAGGCAATATTTGGCTTACAGGAAAGTCGGGCAATCGCGGTGTTTTGCGCAAAAAGGGCGACAATAGCTACCAGAAGGAGGGTTTTCTTTTGGAGGAACTTCGCCGCTATATTTCCTATGGCAAATCTTTTCTCGCCGATTCACAACTTGTCTTTGCCGTTGATAAGGGTTTTTTGTTATTTGATTTAAACCAAAAAATAGATTATCAAGATGTGCCTACCGTCTTTTTGCGTAGTGTAGAATACATGGGCGAAACCGATTCGCTGCTCTTTGGTGGCGTTTATTTTGATGCTGACAGCTTGCCACTTTTTACGGCAACGGCGCACCAGCGGCTTGTCTTGCCTATCGAAACAAATAACCTTCGCTTTACCTTTGCTTCGCCTTTTCTGACGCGCTCTTTTTATACCGAATACCGCTACCGTTTGGAGGGTATAGATGAAAAATGGTCGGCTTGGGGCGAAAAAAATCAGAAAGAATACACCAATTTGCAGGAAGGGGAGTACCGTTTGCACCTGCAAGCTCGCAACATTTGGGGCGTAGAAAGTCTGCCTTTGGTCTATGAATTTCAAGTGATGCCGCCTTGGTATCGCAGCAAAATAGCCTATCTTTTGTATGCAATCGCCATTTTTATTGCCATAGGGCTTATCGTGCGCCTGAATACCTACCGTTTGGAGCGCGACAAACGCAGGCTCGAAGCCACTATTATTGCCCGTACTGCTGAAATTTCCCAACAAAAAGAGGAATTGCAGGTGCAGGCAGATAATCTAATGGAAGCGAATGTGGCTATCAATGTTCAAAAAGAAGAGATTGCGACGCAGGCAGAAAGTCTGCAAAAGGCATACGAAGAAGTAGAAAAATCGTATCAAGACATCAGAACTTTGAGCGAATTGGGTAAAAAAATTACCCATATTTTAGATGTTTCCCAACTCATTCAGACGGTTTATGAAAACATCAATGCTTTGATGCCCACAGATGGTTTTGGTATTGGCTTGTATAATGAATCACAAAAACGAATAGAATTTAAAGACTTTTTAGAAAAAGGCGAAGCTCTGCCTTTTCATTACGATTCTTTGAAAGAAACGGAAAAGTTTTCGGTGCGCTGTGTGCTTGAAAATGAGGCAATTATCATTCACGACGTTTTCAAAGAATATTCTGCATTGATGGCGGCGCAGCAAGCCGTTGTGGGGGGAGTGCCTACTTCTTTGGTTTATCTGCCTTTGCGTACCGAAAATAGGCTTATTGGGGTGCTGACGGTGCAAAGTTTGGCGCAACATACCTATTCGAAAATAGAAGTGGAGCTTCTAAATGGTTTGGCTTCCTACATTGCCATTGCCCTTGAAAACATTACGGCGTATCAGGTCATTGCCAATAAAAACCAAAATATTACTGATTCCATTCGCTACGCCAAAACCATTCAGGAGGCAATCCTGCCCACTTCGCAAGAATTGGAGCGGCATTTTGAAGCCTATTCGCTACTTTACAAGCCGAAGGACATTGTTTCGGGCGATTTATATTGGGTAGAAAAAACCGAAACCCATCTTTTTGTAGCCTTAGTAGATTGCACAGGGCATGGCGTTCCCGGTGCTTTTATGTCTATGCTCGCCAAAACCATTCTTTCGGAGGCGGTGAGTGCGCGTAAGATTTCAAGCCCTGCCGCTATTTTGGAGTGGATACATCAACAGATAAAACATACCTTGCGCCAAGAGCAGACCTACAACGCCGACGGCATGGACATCGTACTCTGCGCCTTTTCCAAAGATAGCAACCAAACCGATACCATGCAGGTAGAATTTGCAGGTGCAGGGCGTTCTCTTTGGTATCAAAATCCTACCAAAACCGACATCAGTAGGCTCAAAGGAACGGCGCGTTCCATTGGCGGCTACAAACGCAGAAAGGCGATTGCTTTTGAAAATCATCGCCTTTCGCTGCCCAAAGACACGCTTTTTTATCTTTTTACCGACGGACTTACTGACCAAGCAAACCCCCAAGACTCTAAAATTGGCACACAAGGTTTGCTCAATTTCTTAGAAAAAATAGCCCAAGAGCCACTTCCCAAACAAGACGAAGCCTTAGCGCAGTTTTTGGCTGCCCATCAGCAAGATGCGCCACAGCGCGACGATATTAGCTTCTTAGCGTTTAGGGTTTCTGCCTCAATTTTTTAAGGATTTTAAAATAGCCCCTTGCGTAGGGAAAAGGTCGAGGTAGGAACAAAGAATAGGTTTCTGTTTTAAAATAGGGTTCAAGCCAAATTTTATTTTGTGTAAAATCTAAAAGGATAGGGCTTTGGGTAGAAACCGACAGCACTATGCGCTCGCACTTGTATTTTTTGCGATTCAAACGCCGCTTTTTTGCTACTTTTGTAGTCAGAAAAGCGGGCGCAATTTTAATATTTTTAAAATTTACTAAAAATATGGTTTTATTTTCATAACACTATGCAAACAATTATTTTGCTTGTTTTGTCTAATATTTTTATGACTTTTGCTTGGTATGGGCATCTAAAATACAAAGAGGTTTCACTTTGGAAAGTAATTTTAGTAAGTTGGGGAATTGCTTTTTTTGAGTATTGCCTACAAGTACCAGCCAATCGCTACGGGCATGGGGTCTTTTCTGCTACACAGCTCAAAATTATACAAGAGGTAATCACTTTGGTAGTTTTCGTAGGATTTTCTATCTTTTATTTGAAAGAGGAATTTCGCTGGAACTATTTAGTGGGCTTTGTTTTCCTTGTGTTGGCAGTTTTTTTTATCTTTAAAAAATTCTAAGTCCGCTTTGCTTGCACCTTTTTTATTACCCATTTATCGCCCACTGATTGCCCATTGTTGGCTCATTTCCTGCACTTTTGACCACTTTTTTTCTTAAAAATATGAAAAAAATCCTAATAGAAATAGAAAACGACGCACAAAAAGAACGCATTGATGCCTTTTTAGCCGAAAATGCCTTAGCTTTAAGCAGCGATTGGAACGCCGAGGCGAACATAGCGGCACAGGTGCAGAAAAAAGAGCGGCAAATGCGCCTGCTTGCCGTCGTTTCGCTTGCCATTATGCTCATCTTGGGGGCGATTGCGTTTTGGCAGGTTTCTGAAACCGAAAAAGCGCGTGCCAAAGTAGAGGAGATGGCGGAAAATGCACGCCTGCACAAACAAATTGCCGAAAATTTGCAAGATTCCCTCATTGCACGTGAGATGCGATACCGCGAAAGCAAGGCAGTTGCTGTGCCTGATAGTATGGCTTTTATTCAAAAAGATACCGTAAAGACAACAAAATAGTAAAATTATGCCACTTCTAAAAAAAGAAAATGAACAACTTTTGCATCAACAAGCCTTTTTCTACCGCCTCCCAACGGGTGAAAAATACAACGGCAAAGCCTATCTGACCAATCAGGCGTTTTATTTTGAAGGACTCTTCCAAATTCGCGCCGCTGGGGTAGATGCCATCGAGGGTATTATAGAAATCAAGTTAGAAGAAATTAAGAAAGTAGAGCGATTTTCAAAATATCTACTTTTCAATTATTTGCGCCTAACGCTCAAATCGGGTCAGATTTATCTCTTTGAAGCGGGGCTGGCATCTACACAAAAAATGCAAGCACTTCTTTCCAAACTCCATTCTCATTAAAAAGCAACTACCTATGAAACCGTTTATTTTTCAAATTCTCACTTTTTTGATGCTCTTTCTTGCTCATTTTTTCAATTTGCAGGCACAAACTTACATGGACGAGTTGCGACAAAATTTGCAACTTGCCTTGCAGGATTTAGAACAATCTGAATTTGAAACTGCACTTTCCAAATTTGATAATATCCTAACCATTCATGCGCAAAAAGGAGGACAATTCCTGCCCGAAATTGCTTTGGCACAAAATGGAAAAGTAGCAACCCTTACTGCCTTGGGCAAAGAAAAAGAGGCTTTTTTATTAGGCGAACAGACCTTAGCGGCAGCACGCGCCAATTTCCAACTTCCACTTCTTGAAGCGCAAACGCTAAACTATTTGGGCTTGCTGCGCCTAAAAGAAGGCAAAAACGACAAAGCCAACTTGTTTTTTAAAGAGGCTTTGATGCTTGTAGAAGACAAGACGAGAGAAATTGAAATGCTGCCAAAAACCGAAAAAATAGAAGAAAGAATCCGCCTTTACAAAACTAAAAACCTGACTTACAACAACTTAGCCATTTTAAATTGGTATTCGGGAAACCAAGAGTCGGCGATAGATTTTCTCAATAACGCACTTTTTTATTTAGATAGTTTAGAAAAAAAGATAACAGATTTTGATAAAATTTATGCGACAGAAAAGGCTGCTACGCTAAACAATTTAGGACTTATTTACACAGAAATAGACCTTGTTAAGGCGCAATTTTATTACGAACAAGCCCTAAGTCTTTATCTGAAAAGTTATGAGGCAGACCACCTCAAAGTGGCACAAGCCTACAATAATTTAGGGCTTACCTATCAGGCAGAGGGTCTGTATGAAACTGCTTTGACTTATTTTGAAAAATCTTTAACCATTCGTAAAAGTAAAGAGGGCGAAAATCACCCCAACGTAGCCTTTCTATACCGCAACTTAGCCAATTTATACGACCTTCAATATCGCAATAAAAACAAGCGCGAATACGCCAAAAAGCGTCAGGAATCTTTAAATCTTTACCAAAAAGCACTTGCCATTTATTTGGAGGCGTATGGTGAAAAGCACCCCGAAATAGCCTCTACTTTTAATCAAATTGGGCAACTGCACCTTCACAATGAGGATTTTCAAGCGGCTCTCACTGCTTTTCAGGCGGCTCTTATCTCAAATGTTTTTGAGTTTAATGAAAAAGCACAGGAAAAAAATCCTGAAAAAACGGCAATTCCTTACAATATAGAACTCCTTTTAAATAGTTTTGCCCTTAAAGCGCAAACGTTGGTTAGCCGTTACAATCGTCAGAGCCTATCCAATAAGGATTTAAAAGATGCTTTGGCGAGCCTCTACGCCGCCGATTCTTTTTTGGAACAGGCGCGAAATGAACGAAATAATAAAAAAGATAAACTTTTATTGGGTCAAACCGCTATTCTTTTATACGAAACCGCCATAGAAGCCGCCCTTTTATTGGCGGAAAATACGTTGCAAAAACAATTTTACTATCAAAAAGCACTTTATTTTGCAGAGCGAAGCAAATCTGCCACGCTTTTGGAAGCCATTGCAGACGCAAACGCCAAGCAATTTGCAGGCATACCCGCGCCTTTATTGGAGCGTGAGCGCAATTTGGCTGCCGAGCTTACTTTTTTAGAACAGAAATTGGCAAGCGAAAAAGAAAAAGAGGCACACTATCGCAGTCAAATTCTTATTTTAAGGCAAACCTATCAAAATTTTATAGATAGTTTAGAAAATCAATATCCTGCCTATTATCAGCTTAAATATCAAAATCAAAGCCTTGAATTGGCTCAAATTCAAGCCCAACTTCCAAAAGAAACGCGACTTCTTAGCTTCTTTGAAGCAGAAAAAAATGGGCGTTGGTATATTTTTAGTATAGATAAAGAAAATTTAGAAATTTTTGACCTTCCTAAATCAGATGATTTTGATAAAAAAATGATAGGATTTAGAAATGCACTTTTCTTCAAAAATGAAGTATTGTATCAAGATTTAGCCTACAAACTTTATAGAGAACTTATCCCGTCTGCGCTTGACAAAGACCGACTTTCTAAATGGGTCATCATACCCGAAGTAAATCTACAAACCCTTCCCTTTGAAGTGCTTTTAGCGTCTAAGCATCGTCAAGTAGCTGAAAATGAGGCACAAAGCTATGATTATCTCTTTCTAAACAAAATCATTTCCTACGATTATTCTATCCAACTTTTTCTCAATCGCACACAAACATCTGATAAAAAAACTGCCACCGCGCTGCAAAATATTTACCTTTTCGCACCCATCGAGTTCAATTTTCTCGATAAACAAAATCAAGCCGCCCTTCAAAATTTGCCTGCCACTGCCCAAGAAGTAGAAGATATTGCACAAATATTTAAACGAAATCAGAAAGAAGCAACTATCTTTACTTACCAAAATGCCAGCGAAAACGCCTTTAAAAATGCGGAGGCTACGCCCATTGCCTACCTGCATATCGCCACTCATGGCGTAGTAGATGCGCAAAATCCAGAACTATCTAAAATCTATTTCAATCGCGCTGATTCGACAAGCCAAGATGGTTTTCTTTTTGTGGGCGAAATCTACAACCTAAAACTCGATACCGAACTAACGGTGCTTTCTGCCTGCCAAACAGGTTTGGGAAAAAAAGCAAAAGGAGAAGGACTTTTGGGTTTTTCACGCGCCCTGACCTATGCAGGCGCGAAAGATTTAGTCTTATCTTTTTGGAATGTTGCCGACGAATCTACGGCGGTATTGATGCGAAATTTCTACCATTATCTTATCGAGGAACAGCTTTCTGCAAGCGAGGCTTTACAAAAAGCCAAGAGGCAAATGATTGAAAATCAAGACTTTAAAGCCCCTTACTACTGGGCAGCCTTCGTTTTGATAGGACAATAATTACCATCTCTTTTCGAAAACAATATGCTCAAATTCTTGCTTGTCATGGTGGCAATTTTGCTACTTTCGCCTTTCCTTTTGGGGCTTTTGTTGCGTCTTTCTCTGCTACTACTGCGCCGACGGTTTCCACAAAGCCACACACAGGAGCAACCCATACAATTTGGAAATCTAACCATTTTAAAGCCAAAAGGGGCTGCCAAACGCAAATCTACCCCCGACGAAGGCGAGGAAGGCTATGCCGATTTTGAAGAAATCAAATAAAAACAAGATACAACTAAGATGAAAAAAAAGATAGAATTTCTGTTAGAATTGCCCAACTTTGGGGTCTGGCTTGCTTGTTCGCTCATTACTACTTGGTTTGTTTCTCTTTTTTTTCTTTTACAATATGAAATAAAATGGGACTCTCCGCTAACCTATCTCCTGTTTTTGTGGCAGACGCATTTATACACAGGCATTTTTATCACAGCCCATGATGCCATGCATGGCACTGTAAGCCACAATTCGCGACTCAATCACAACATTGGGCGCATCTGTGCCGCTCTTTTTTCTTATAATTTTTATGACAATCTGAATAAAAAACATCACTTGCATCACCGTTTTGTCGCAACCGACAAAGACCCCGATTTTCATGAAGGCGGCTTCTGGATTTGGTACTTTAATTTTGCAAAAGAATATATCAATATTTGGCAAATTCTTTTAATGGCAATTACCTATAATATTTTAAAACTTTTTTTGCCCGTAGAAAATCTTATTTTTTATTGGATGCTTCCTGCCGTTCTTTCCACTTTTCAACTTTTTTATTTTGGCACGTATTTGCCGCATCGGAAAAGACCCGCTAATGCGCACCATTCGCGCTCACAGGCGAAAAATCATCTTTGGGCATTTGTTTCTTGTTATTTTTTTGGTTATCATTACGAGCATCATGATTCGCCACGCACGCCTTGGTGGAAATTGTATCAAGAAAAAGAAAAACAACATTTTTAAACTTCAAATCTTTATTGTTATGTATATCAAACTTTCTAAACATCTACTTTTTTGTTCGTTTTTTTGTCTAATTTTTATTATTTATTTTTCACCTGTTTTTGCTGCTTCTTCGGAAGGCATGGCGGTTAGAAAAACAAAATTGCTTAAAAAAGCAAACGATAAATCTTTATCTTTAAACGATAAAAAAATAGACGCAAAGCCAGAAAAGACAAATTCGCTTGCTAAAAAGATACAAAAAAAACAGGCGCGAATAGAAAAAATGATACGAAAAAAAGCGGAAAAGGAGCAAGGTAATGGCAGGCGTTCAGCCATTATTATCGGCACAGGGCTTCTTGTGTTCTGCCTGCCGCTACCCTACATGCTCACAACGTTGGGTGTGCTAACGCTCATAGGCATTTGTTGGGGCTTTTTGCTGCTCATTGGCGGACTTTTTGCGAACCGTCCTTGGCGTTTTGCTACCCAAATATTTTGGACTTTTGTGGATATTCTTATCCTGCTATACTCTGTTTTCTAAATTTTTAAGGCGCAAAAAACTTATCTTGATAACAAGATAGGTTTTGTTTTTTTGTCAATTTCTTACCCAAAATACAAATATTAGTCCTTTATTTGGTTTGGGTCGTTGCTCAAAATTAAGCCTTCGCCCTTTTTCCATTGTAAGATGGGAACGAATTTATTGTCGGTAGTGGTATGTCGGTAGTCGTGTCCGAGCATGACTTTTCCTTGCATAAAGTCTTGCTGTCTGATACCTTGCGGCATTTGCTTGCCATAAAGTCCTAACATTTTGCCAAAATAATAAACCGATTCAAAACCGATATAAGAAAAATCAGAAGGAAAAGTATTATTTTTTTCCCAATACAAATTGAAAAATTCTTTTACTTCGGGGCGATTGCTATCGATAAAATCAGGATAAATGACATAAAAGTTTAGGTTTTCGAAGTGGTCGGCGTTGATTTGTGTAAAATTAAACCAATTATTTGTAATAATAGTTGGAATTTTTTTCCCCGAAGCATCGACAATGCTCACAAACGTTCCCGCAGTGGCAGCCTCCGAAGTAAAAACGACGATATGCGCGTCTGGGTCTAACTCCTCCAAATCATTTTTTGCTCCTGTGCGGCGTGGCGCGAGGTCTTTGAGGGCTTGTTGTAAGTTGCTGTAAATCTTGTTGCTCGCCTGTGTTTGGTGAAAAAGTCGTACTTCGCCGCCATTTTTGAGAATAAAATCGCGATAATAAGCCGCCATTACTTCATTTTTTTTGTTTTCGTCATAAATGATATAAGCATTTTTTCGTGCTAATTTGTCAAGTGCGAAAGCGGCAGCTTGTTGCGCTTGGGTGCGCTCGCTGGGTTCGTACAAAAAATAAAGCGAATGACTCTGTGATAAATCCGAATTGGTGCTAATAGGATTTAAAACAGGAATATTATGCTGACGACCAAAATCGCTCAATAAAGGCAACGTATTTGGATACAATGCCCCTACTAATAAATCGAGATTTTTAGCATTAGATTGATTTAAAAAAGACTTTAATTTTCCTTCGTTTCTTTCTGTATCAAAGGGCAATAAATCGAGTTCGATGCCCTCATTTGACAGAATATTTTTAGCAATCGTCATGCCTGCATACAAATCTACTGCAAATTGGTAATCTTTTTCTGTACTAAAATTGCGCTCTCCGCTTGCAAAAAAAGGCAAAAAGACCCCAACTTGGTACTTACTTTTTTTCTCTATTTGCGTGATAGGAGTTTCTATCGGTACATTTGCTTCTACTTTTGTATTGATTTCAGGCGTATAAGAAAATTTATTTTTAATTTCGTCTAATAATCTTTTTGCCTGTGGCAAATTTTGATTTTGCACCAGTTTGTCCGCTAATAGCTCTGCAATGGCTCTATCTTGAGGATAGCTTTGATAAAGAGTTTCTATTCGTTCGAGGGGATAATTTTGAAAAACATTTTTTTTCATCTTAAAAATAGGCTCTTTCAAATTTGTATTTGTAATATTTTTAAGATACTCAAAGCCTTGCGCCGTTTGTTTTTCTTCAAAAGCAACCGTAGCAGCTAAAAGCAAGACTTCCTGCCGCTCTTCCCAATTAGGCTGCTGCTCTAAAAGTGTGCGCAAAATTTGGCGTGCCGTAGCAAAATCTTTGTTATGATAGGCTGCAAGTGCATAGAGATACGCCCCATGTCGTTGATAACCGACGATAGGCGAGGTGCGAGCAAGCGGTTCTAAGGTAGTTTGCGCTTGTTTATAGTTTTTATTTTTAATTTCATTTTTGCCTTTTTCATACATCGTTTGCCAATTTTGCGCCCATAGTAAGGAGGTGCAAACAAAAAAGATTAAGAAAGAGAGTATTATTTTTTTTGTCATTAGTATCGGAAGTTTGGTAGAAATTAAGAATTATTTTTTTCCTTTTTGGTCATAAAAAAGGAAAAAAACGAAGCTAAGGAAACGCAAAAATAGGGAAAAAAGCATAGCAAAGTAGTATTTTGCCTAAGAATTGCGTGTAGAATTAGACAAAAAGCCCTTATCTTTGTTTGGAAGCAAGAAGCAGCCTTGTATAGGGCTTCTTTTCTGACGCTATTTTGTATTTATTTCTTCCCCTAAGCCGTATTAAAATGCTTAATATCAAGAACTTACGACAAGAATATAGCCTCCATCGTTTAGATGAAGATAATGTAGAAAGTAGTCCTTTTTTGCAGTTCAAAGTTTGGTTTGAAGAAGCTCTACAAGCCCAATTAGCCGCTGAACCCAACGCCATGACGCTTGCCACAACCGACGAGCGCGGTTTTCCTTCGGCGCGGATTGTACTTTTAAAAGAAGTAGATGAAAAAGGGTTTGTTTTTTTTACAAATTATGAAAGTAGAAAAGGACAAAATATTGTACAAAATAACCAAGCCGCCCTGCTATTTTTTTGGGCAGAACTACAACGTCAGGTGCGTTTGGAGGGTAAAATTGAAAAAATAACCGCTGCCGAATCGCAAGCCTATTTTCAGAGCCGCCCGCGTGGGAGTCAGCTTAGTGCGTGGCTTTCGCCGCAAAGCAAGATAGTGGAAAGCCGAAATTGGCTTGAAAAGCGACAAGAAGAAGTAGAAAAAGAGTTTGAGGGAACGGAAAAATTGCCCTTGCCGCCCTTTTGGGGGGGCTATCGCCTTATTCCCACTTATTTTGAATTTTGGCAAGGCAGACCCTCGCGCCTGCATGATAGAATTGCCTACCAAAAAAATGAAACGGAAGCCCAAAATAATAGTTGGGAAATTGTTAGATTAGCTCCTTGATTTGGTTTTGTTCCGAAAGTAGCCCGACCTTATCTCTTTGTTTAGTGCATCAAGCAAGGGCAAAGGGTTAGGGTCTTCTTTGTGGCTTATTTCATACTTCAAAGCCAAATACTCCTCTGCTTCTGAATCAGTAATATTATCTAATGACAGCTCTTTGTCTTTACTTAGTTCAGAAACATAAAAATTATTTAAATCTTTTAACATCAATCTTTTTGCTTCTTCTACTATCTTTTTATATCTTTTTGGAGATATAAATTCATTCAAAATTTTATGCAAAATTTCGTGTCTAACCACTTGCTCTGAAACTAAATCATCTTTTGTATGAAATTCTAATACATCTTTTGCTGCTTTTCCTAAAATCTGTTTTCCTTTGAAAAAACTTTGTTTTGAAATAAATCTAATGTCATCATTATTTAAAGCCTCTCCAAAAACATTTGCTATAATTGATAAGGCTTCTTGTTCTGGTATATCATAATCTATTGGTTGGGCTTTTTGTTCTGTTCTAAATAGATCATCTTCAAATGGATTAAATTCTTGAGATGTATTTTTTGAAGAATAAATTTTTGCAAGATCTTCTTTTATACTTTCTGCCATAAGGTCATATATTAATGTTATACCGGCACCTTCTTCAATATTTCCATTAGAGTAAAAATCAAATATAGTATCTTTAACATTCATTTTTGACATGTAATATAGATCTGAAAGATTGTATTTTAATATTTCAGGTATATCTTCTAATAAGCCACCAGGATTAGGTCTAAGTGTTAATCTAGTCCAGCTATCCAATTGCTCTTGTGCTCTATCTACTAACTCTCTTATCTCATTGTATACAGGTGCGGCTTTGTGATATTCAAGAATTGATTCTAAAGGCTTAAATCGTGCAAGTAAAGGCTTTTCATTTGTAACTTCAACTTCTCCTAAATAAAACACAGCAGACATAAAATCTTTAACTGACCTATGTGATACTGAAGATTTATCGAACTGCGGATAAGCTAACTCCAAATATCTTTCAGCAAATTCTTCAGCAGTAGTAAAACTTTCAACAGACTTTGTAACTTTTTCTTCACTAACTATTGTAGATGGTTTTTCTCTATCCCTCTGCACAGTTTTAGTTGGATTTCCTAACACTAAATGAAACTGCGATGGATTGGCAAAAGCAAAAGTAAGTTCTTCAGAAATATCAATAATTTCACCGTCTCTTTTTACAAAAAGTTTTGCAGCTTCTTTAAATCTATTATCTTTTGTTCGAGTAACTTTAGCTTTTACATAATCAACCGCAGGATTATAAACTAATTGATAATCAAGATTTTCCGATTCTTGAGCAGATGTTACTTCTGCTTTTTCTATTGATTCTGCTTCACTTTTACCAGTAGAAACAGTTTTAAAATATTCTAATACTACGTCTGCTGTTACACCGCCTTCATAAATAGTATTAGTAAAAGAACCTACCGAATCTATATTTACTTTTAATACATTTTTATTACCAGTCTGAACTATAGTTCCGTAATTATCTGAATTAAAACTTAAGTTGTTTCGTCTTAAGTTCATTTTAGTTTTTATATTTAATTTTCTATCAAAATCTGAATCATTAAATTCACTTAATCCACCGAAATTATCAAAAGCATATTTATTTGATAACTGTTTTTGTTTTGGAGTATCTGAGTTTATATATTCTTGATAATTTTTTTCTACTCTTTCATTAAATTTATCTGTTAAGTCTTGTTTTTTTAATGTTAAAATAACAGATTTTCTTTTTTTGATTTTATCTACCTCAACTTCTGGAAAAACTCTAAACATATAATTTATATATTTTCCGTCTAAACTATAAACTTCTTTTCCATCTGCCACTCCAATAAAAACTTCACCGTCAATTTCAATATAATTTGAGTAAAGTTCAAATTCTTTTAAATTTTTAAAATCATCATCTGATAAATCATTTATTTTCTTTTGATTTTTTTGGAGTTGGTCTAATAGATTTTCAAATACTTTTATTCTTTTTTCGTTTGTTTTTTTTGAAATATTTTCTGAAATATTTTTTATTAAACTATTAAATAAATTTGATATTTTTTCTTTTGTATTAAAATCTGCTGTTGTACTTAGTTTTAATTTCAAACCATTTTTTAATGTTTCTTTTTGTCTTGAACTCAATTCTTCAAACGCTGAGAGAGGAAATATATTTTTACCGTCTAAATGTTTAAGTATAGAATTATAAGTTAAAGTATTATATTTTTCTAATTCTGCTTTATTTTCACTTAAAATTTCGGGCTGCTCAAAAATTGTAAACGCACTGTTTTCATCAATTAATTTAGCTCCAGAAAAATCAAAAAAAGCTGTTGATTTTGATTTACCGTCTTTTCCAACTGTTTTTACATCATTTCTTTTGTTCCAATTAGATACAGTAGATGAACTAATTATATCTTCAAGTTTTAAACCTAAACTTTTTGCATAATCTAATTGTCTACCGATTGTAATTAATTTTAAAAGAGTAGAATCAAAAAATCGCGATTCTGCTGCTGTTAGACCTTGTAAATTTAAAAAACCTGCGACTCGTTCGTCAGGCACAATAATTGAATATAATTTAAACCGCTCTTTTAATCTTTCTGTTGAAAATAAATCTTTTAAATTTGTTATACCTTTATTTTTTAAAGTTTTTAAAATACCTCTCTGACTCTCCGAAAAAAACAAGTAATTATCAATTTGATTTTCAAAACTTAAAGCTAAATTAACATATTCTTTAATATCTTCTTGAGTTTTTTCATCATTTAATGAATCAAAAATTGTATGATATTTTTCAAAGTCACTAAAGAATAAACCTTTAATTTCTTTAACTATATTTTGTTCTTCTGGAGTTAAATTATCATTATTCTTTTGTAAATCTTGACTCACCAAAAAATGTAAATATTTTGCCTGTGCAAAATTAAATAATTGTTGCTTTTTTAAATTTGTTTTATTGCCCTCAGATTTTGTAGAAATACTTTGGGTTAATTGTGATAATTCTTTTAATTCTTTGACTCCAACGGTTTTTCGTCTTAAATAAACTGCGTTTATTCCTACTCTGGATAAATCAAGTAATCTACCTCTCTCAGCAACATTACCTCCTGTAACTAATTTATTTACATATTCTATTAACTCTTTTTCATTTGTAATACGTTTTTCTTCAAATTTTTTACTTTCTGAATTATAAATTTTCACTACAGTTCCCGGCGGTGTAAAAAATAACATAGAACTACCTCTCCTCGAAGTATTTATCATTACTGGAGAAACAATATAACCAAGATTTTTTAAGAATTTTATATAATCTTTTGTATCAATTCTTAGCGGTCTATTTAAAATATCAATAATTTTTTCTACACTTAATTTTTCTATTTCTTTTGGAGATGAACCTAAGGCTTTTAATATTTTTTTATGTTTTTCAGAGTTAGGACTTTTTTTAATTTTTTCTGCTAATTCTTTTTGTTTTTCTTTTAATCTTGAAACTTCAGCGTCTGATACACCGCCAGTCATTAAATTTTGAAATAAATAAATATTGTGTTTTTCTTGATTAAATTTTCCGCCGTATTTTTGTAAATACATATAACCAGAGTTGGCGTATAAACTATAACCTAATTCTTTTATCGAACCTAAACCAACACCTCTAATATTATTTTTGGTAACTTGTACTTCTTTATTATTACCTAATAAATCATTTAATTCTTTGTAAAATTCAAGGTAATTACCTGAATCTGCTTTGGGAGGTTCTAAATTACCAATAATAACTGTATATTCTTTTTCACTATCTTGTTTTTTGTACTTTAGTTTTAGTATAAAACTATCAACTTGATTAGTACCGTCAGTAGTACCTTGATATTTATTTGTTTTTTCAATAAAATATTTTACTTCTGTAATTCTATTTCTTTCATCTATATCTCTAAAAAACCACGAGTCTGGTAAAGCTATTTCACCAGATTTATTAATAAAATATGATGCAAAAGTTGTTTTAACTTTATTCTTTTCAATAGTTTGAGCATCTACTTCTCCAAAAATCAAATCTACATTTTCAGCCTCACTAAAATTACCGTACAATCTACCAGATTTATTTTGATAAATTTTATTAGTTACGTCAGTTACTAATGAATCAACTGCGTCTTTTATTTTTTCGGAGTCTGTTTCAAAATTAAACTTTAAAGCTATTCCTAAACTAATTGAGGTTCTATCAAGATTTCCATCTTTTGTTTCTGTAATTGGTTTTTTACCTTCTATTTTTTTATAGAAATTTAAAATATCTGTTTCAACTTCTAAAACTCTATCTTCTCCAAAAATAAAAGTACCAGAGTATATTGCTAAACCAGAAGTATATAGTTTTTTATCATCAATATTTTTAAAATAACGTTGTATATTTTTAGCTGAATTGTTCTTTTCTAAGAAGTTAGAGAAATGATGATTTAAATCATTCATTTGCTGCAGCGGAAGTGTATCAAATTTTGGAGCATCAGGATAGTCAGCACTGTAATGATTAAAAACTAAATATTCATTAGGCTTTAAACCTTCAATTTTAAATACAACGTCAGACTCTACTATTCTTGGAGTGCGTAGCGCATAGCGAATTTGTAAAAGATATTCTTGAATTACTTCTCTTTTTAGAAACTGTTTTAGTCTACTTACACTTTCGCCATCTAATGTTATATCTTTTATACTTTTGTTATAAAGTGCATCAACAAAATTATCAATATCTGAATTAGATTTGAACGATTTATTTTTAAAAAACTCTTTACTCCATTCTATTGCTATTTTTCTTATACTTTCTCTATTAGTACCTTCGAAATTATAGGCGTTTTCATTGTATTCTGCCTCTTCTTCTTGTTCTTCGTCTGCGCTGTTAAAAACTGATTCTGTTTCTATTAATTCAAAAGAAATATTAGTGTCTGTATAACTTGTTTGTTCTGGTACAATTGCTTCAGTAGAAAGAGTAATAGGCACTTGCGCAGCTGCCTCCGCAACAGAAGTAGTAGTTTTATTTTCTGGTTCTATTTTTTGTGGAGCTGGTGCAGGTAGTTCAAATCTTAGTGTTTCTTCTAATTGTTGTTGGATTTGTAGAAGGTCTGTTGTGTCTTGTTTTTGAATAGCTGAAAAGAATACACTGGCTTCATTTAAAAAATTAACAAACAGCGGATTTTCATAAGAATTTATAAGTTTTAGTTTTCCTCGAGAATCGTTCGAAATATTAAATTTTTTAAAAATATCTAAAACTACTGACGTTTCTGAAGTTATTTGGCTATTTATTTCGCTTTTTAGATCTCCAAGAGCGTAAGATATTATAGCTCCAGCAAGTGACTTTTGTTCAGGAGAACCTGTATTAAATACATTTTTAAGTTTTTTAAAAAGTTCATTTGATTGTATAGTGTTTAATAAATCTTTTTGCAGTTGCTCTTGAGGTATATTGTCTAAAGTTGCGTAATTTTTTGTTACATAAAAAAAATCAGAAACGATACTTTGACTTAACTCAATAACAGACTTGTAAAATTCTATTCTTGTGTTAGTATTGGATAAAAATCCGTTTATTGAACATAGGTTAGACATAATGTATAAATATTTTACTGACAATGATTTTTAAAAAAATTATCTATCGAGCCTGAAACAGGAGTTCTTCTATACTGTTCTAGTTCTTGTCTTGAAGCCGAAAACGTCAACTTAGTAGCATTAGTCGTAGCACTAACTACTACTGGTTCTGGAGCTTGTGCATATTGTGTAGGTGACTTAGGTTGTTCTTTCATTATTTGTGTTTTTTCTGTTGCGGGTATGCTGTTTTCTTCCATTTGATTTTGTGTTTGGTAAGGATACTGCTTGCTTATACGCTCAAATTGCGCCCAAAGTTTGGGGAAATCGTCTTTAAAAGGGAAAATTTTTGCTCTTAAAAAGTTAGATAACGCATCTTGCGGCTTTGCGTAGCTTTTTCTATGCGCAGCCAAAAACCACAGGTTTGTGTCCATATAGCCTTTTTTTTGCCATTGATGTAGTAAAAGGTTTAAAAACCGTCTTTCTTTTAAAGAGAGTGTGGAAAGATTCGTATTTTTATCTACTTTTTTAAATTTTTTAAAGTTTATTTTAAATCCATTTTTTTCTATCAAATACACAAAAGCATTTAAGTTTTGCGTAGTTATTTTTTTGTTTGAAGAAATGAGTATATCGTCTGCATACCTTGAATAAGATAAACCTTCTTTGTTTGCAAATTCTACAATTTTTTCATCTAAATTTTTAAATACAATGTTGCTAATAAGCGGTGAAGTAGGAAATCCAATAGGCAAAACGCCTTCAGCAGTGAGCGCATCAGCTAAATAGCCCGCCACTGCTGGGCTGCAAAAGGATTGTAAGGCATTATTAACTTGCGGCGTAGTAATTGAATTAAAAAAAGATTTTAAATCTATGGCATAAATATAGTGATTTTTTTGATGTACCGCTCGATACTGTGCATAATTTCTACCTTTTATATAGGCAAAAGCGCAAGCAGGCGGCTCGTACAAAGGCAATAATTGACGGTACAACCATTGCAAACGCCGCTTAAAAAAAGGGTTTGGTTCAAAAAAAGTTTTTTTTCCCCACACAACTTTTCGATACGATTTAGCCGCTACAATTTTTTTTACAACATCGGGTTCGAGCATAAGCGTTTAAACAAATTGTATAAAAAAGACCTTTTAGTTTAACATCTAAAAGGTCTTTCCAAGTAAAACTATAAGTGCTTATTTTTACATAAGCCACTCATACACAGACCATTAGGGGGTATAGGGGCTAATGGTGTCCTAAATTACTTGTGAAAAGATAAGCTGCAATCTGGCAACCTGCGTCGAAGATAATAAAATATTATCGAAACGCCAAAACTTAGCTCTGTTTTTTTTCGGGTACGCGAAAGCGCAACAAATCTTGTGCGGCATGCTGTCCTTGTTGGGTCAGAATTGTATTGACCATTGTTTCATATTCTTTGGCATGTTCTGGTTTATCTTTGCCATCTAATTTGGCTAAAATTTGAATTTGAATTTGAAGAATGGTGCGAAGCATGGCTTGATTGTGCTGCAATAAGCCCAAGGTAGCAGCCGTAGGGTCTATTTGTACCTGTACTTGTTTGTTTGGCGTGTCCTGAGTTGGCGTTTGATTTTCCATCGACTTAAATTGGATTTGAGAAAGACCGCACAAAGCGGCTTTATGACTTAGAAAGAATTAAAGGAAAGGCAAAAATAAGAAATTTAACTGATTTGCCGTACTATGGCGTGCCTTTTCTCCTCTTTTTCGAAAAAAAACGCGCTGCTTTTCCAAAAAATGATAAGTTTGAAAAAACTAAAATAAAAAAACTAAAAAAAACTTTTACACTCAAATCTTGATGTAGCCATAAAATGGGCTTCGGCACTGCAAAAAAACAAGATTTAACGTTTATTTTTTCGTCGTAGGGTTGTATCGAGTTGTTTTTTAGCGTATCTTGTGCTTTCCAAAAAAAAGCGTGTTGGCTAACTTATTTGTACAAATTTGGAACTTATATAGTCTGTTTTCTGCTTTTTCTTACAAATAAATAGCCCACTCTCTCCGCTTTTGCGTATTCTGCTCCTCACTACCCCTATTAACATCATTCTATTTTGCAGCCCGCTCCTATTTTACTCGAAAATATTTTCCTTTTTTGCTTTCTATCTTGCTCCTGTTTGGCTGTTTCTTTTTTCTTTTTTTCTTTTTTTAGGAAAAGAAAAAAAGAAGTTTTATTCTCTTTTTTACAAAAAAACAAACCACTACAAGAGAATAAATGGACAAAAATACGCGAACTAACGTCGGTAAGAGGTAGCTTACTTTTTATATTTAACTTTTTACAAAGCTACAATGGCATAAAAAAAAGTAACTCTAATACATATCCTTCTTTGAATTTGATTCTCTCTTGTTCATTATTTTTTCTGTCTTATTTTTCGAATTTTTCTAATAGCCCTGCACAGACCTTAGAAAAGGTTACTTTGCAAGCGGCTCACCCTTTTTTAAATCCGAACCTACCCCTTATCGAGCTGATAGATAGGAACGAGATTGCTTCTATTGCCCCTCAAAGTGCAGTGTGGATAGATAGCACTTCTAATCTAACAATAAAAGATATTTTAAATTTAGAACAAAAAGGAGAAAAACCCTTAATCAAGCCTTCTGGATTGCCTATTCTCAATTTTGGAAATGCGACTCACCCCATTTGGGTAGAGATGCAATTTATCAACAAAACGCCAAACCAAGATTGGGTCTTAGAATTGGGAAGTGCTATGATAAATGCCGAACTTTATTTGCTCAATCAAGAGGGTGAAATAGAACAAAAACAGAAAGTAGGACAATTTTATCCTTTTCATTTAAAAGACTATTTCAATAATTTTATCATTTACAACCTCGATTTAGAATCGCAAAAGCCCTATCGCCTCTTTATCAGAATAGAAGGCAATTATGTGCAAGTGCCAATTTATGTCAGCACGCTTAAACCTATTTTCAACTTTCGTCACCGTTTCGATTTTGTCTGGGGTATGTATTTCGGTTTTGTTATCTTAATTGCACTTTACAATAGCTTTCTCTTCATTACGCTACGTGATGCGAATTATTTTTATTATATTTTTTATATTCTTTTAGTTGGCATGGGATTTGGGCAAATGCGTGGCTATTTGTATGAGTACCTACCCGACAATATCGCGATATGGATTGCAGAAAATGGAAGTCTAACGATTTCTTTATCAGGCATATTGGCTTTGCTTTTTACGCAATCTTTCTTAAATTTAAAGACTTATTCAAAGAAATTTTTATACATCTGTTACTTTTTTATGCTACTTTACGCGCTGGCAATCGCTGTCGTGCTGGCAGGGAGCATCTTTTGGGGCAGTATCCTGAATCAGTTATCGATTGTGAGCAGTGCTATTTTTATGATAATTGCTTCTATTTTAGTTTATAGAAAGGGTTATCGTCCTGCCAAATTTTTTACGATTGCTTGGGGACTTTATATGATTTTTATTTTGATAGGAGTAGGCGCAGGCGCAGCCCTTCTGCCCTATAATAATTTTACAGGTGATGCCGCCGCCATAGGAGGAGGGTTGGAAATGCTTTTGCTTTCTTTTGCCTTAGCCGATAGAATCAATTTCTACAAGCGCGAACAGGCGATTGCGCAAGCGGAAGCCCTTAAAGTTGCAGAACAAAACCGAAAATTAGTAGAAGAACAAAACAAAGTTTTGGAATATAAAGTCAGTGAGAGAACAGAAGAACTTAATCTCATTAACGAAGAACTTACCATCAACATAGAACAACTTGATGGACAAAGGCAAATGATTGAAGCAAAAAATAAGGACATTACAGCCAGCATCAACTACGCCAAAAGAATACAAGAAGCCGTTTTGCCTAATCTCAATTTATTTACGCAAAATGCTCATTTTCAAGGGTTTGTCTTTTTCAAACCGCGCGACATTGTATCGGGAGATTTTTACTTTTTTGCAGAAAAAGAAAACTATATCTTTATTGCCGCCGCCGACTGCACAGGGCATGGCGTGCCGGGTGCTTTTATGTCTTTTATCGGAATTGATGCCTTACAAGAGATTATTCACAACCAAAATATAAGCGAACCCAAGATGGTGCTTGCTTCTTTACACCAAAAATTGATGCGCTATTTAAAACAAGATAACAATAATTTGAACAAAACAAGCAAGCAACTTTCACACCTAAAAGTTCAAGACGGCATGGATATTGCCCTAATAAGGTTTGATAAAAATACAAATAAAATTAGCTTTTCGGGGGCAAAAAATCCACTTTTCTACCTACGAAAAGGAGAGTCTTTTTACCTAAAAGGAACAAACTTATCCATCGGTGGAGATGGTTTGGAAGCCGAATCCGTTTTTGAACAACATGAAATTAGTGTGGAAAAAGGCGACATTTTCTACCTCTATTCAGACGGTTTTCAAGACCAATTTGGCGGCGATTTCGGGAAAAAAATGATGAGCAAACACTTTCGAAACTACCTTGCTTCTATTCACAAACTGAACCTTGCAGCACAAGAAAAAGCATTATCTCAAAAATTAAACGATTGGATAGGTACAAAATATGAACAAGTAGATGACCTGCTTGTTATGGGTATAAAATTTTAAAAATATCAAACACTATCCTTAATCTCTGCTTAGAATGGCGTTTTTATCTGTAAAAAATTTAAGTAAAAGTTATACCAAAGGGCAGTATGCCTTGCAAAACGTATCCTTTCAGACACAAAAAGGCGAAATTCTGGCTCTTTTGGGTGAAAGTGGTAGCGGAAAAACGACCCTATTGCGCCTTCTGGCGGGTTTGGAAACGCC
The DNA here is from genome assembly GCF_000422585.1 of Hugenholtzia roseola DSM 9546. Taxonomy (NCBI): domain Bacteria; kingdom Pseudomonadati; phylum Bacteroidota; class Cytophagia; order Cytophagales; family Bernardetiaceae; genus Hugenholtzia; species Hugenholtzia roseola. The sequence goes on along the minus strand of NZ_KE383885.1, from coordinate 158,284 downwards.
CAATAGTGGGGAAATTCTACTGGCTGATGCTGTTCTTTCGAACGAAAAACTTTGGGTCAAGCCTGAAATGCGAGGTATCGGTATGGTTTTTCAAAGTTATGCTCTTTTTCCCCACCTAAACGTATGGGAAAATGTGCAGTTTGGGGTGCGCAATGCGGTGCAAAAAGCCTATGCGACTCAACTTTTAGAAAAATTAGGCTTGTCAGCGTTCAAAAAACGTTATCCTCATCAACTATCAGGCGGGCAGCAGCAACGCGTCGCCTTAGCGCGTGCCTTGGCTCCTTCCCCGCGTCTTTTGCTTTTAGACGAACCTTTTTCAAACTTAGATGAAACACTTAGGCGTGAAGTAAGGCGAGAGTTGCGAATTTTCTTACATCAGTCAGAAATGAGTGCGATTTTCGTTACTCACGATTTACAAGATGCCCTTGCCGTAGCCGATACGCTGTTAATTCTCAAAGAGGGTAAAGTTGCACAGTTTGGAAAACCCGACCAAATTTACCAAAATCCTGCAACGCCCTATGTCGCCAACTTCTTTGGAGGCATCAATCAAACCCAAGCAGAAGGATACTTCCGCCCCGAAGATGTGAAAATTTACCCACTAACGGCAGCGACGGAATTGGAAGAAAAGGCAACAAAAAATCCCTTTTTAGCCAAAATATTACACAAAGAATATCAAGGAGCTTTTGAAAAAATCTGGCTGCAAAAGGAAAATGGGGAAATCTTTGAAGCCTTTTACCAAGCCGAAGCCAAGTTGGAAGTTGGGGAAAAGGTGCGCTTTGAGTTGAAAAAAACATATCAATTTTCTTCTTAAATTTCATACCATTTATTTAATCAATATGACTTCTAAAACGCTTGTTTTGATACGGCACGCCAAATCTTCTTGGAAAGATAGCACTTTAGCCGACTTCGACCGTCCGCTCAATAAGCGTGGCAAGCAAGATGCCCCCATGATGGGTGAAATTTTAGCCTCCAAAGAGCTTCGCCCAGAGGCTTTTTACCTTAGCCCTGCTAAAAGAAGCAAAAAAACTGCTGAAAAAATTGCCGAAAAAATTGCATTCCCGCAGCATCTTTTAAAGATAGAAGACCAACTTTATTTTGGTGGAAGTGAAAAAATCGTACAATGGATAAAAAAACTTAACAATCATTTGCATACTATTTTTATCGTTAGCCACAATCCCGACTTAAACGACTTAGCTGCCTATTTTTTAGGGTCTGATTTTTTCAACCGCCAAATACAAAACTTGCCCACTGCCAGTTTGTTGGCACTGCAAATACCCGTAGAAAGTTGGCATCAAATTGAACGAGGAAAAGCCAATCCGCTTTTTTATGAATATCCAAAAAAATACAAATCTAATTTGATAAAAGACTAATTTTAAAAAACTTATATCGACAAAGCGATATAGCTTAAAAAGCCATATCGCTTTCAAATTTATACAAACTTAACTAATTAAAATACTAAAAATTTGTGCTGCCGTTTGATTGCAAAACATAACGGAAGGTGTAATAACGGGCTGCATCAGTAGCCGTTGGATTCGCAGGCGCGTCTTTGTAGTAGCTCAAAATTTCCAATTTTGCATAATTTCCCTCGCCCGTTTTCAAAACAATTACCCGCCCTGCAATGGGTGTGATGGTATTCGACTGGGGATTGTAATTATACCAACCATTTCCTGAACCAATTGGAATCGCCAAATCCGCAGGTGCGTTGTCCCCTTTGAAAGTGGCTGTGGTAGGCACTTCGCTCAAATCCTCGAATAATCCTGTGTGAAGGTACGCGCCCCCTTTGCCTACGCGCGTAGCCCCCCCATTGACGATAAGGGTAGTGCCGTTAAATCCTATGTCCCATTGGGTAGAGGCACTATCAGTGTTAGAAATGATTTTATTTTCTTTTAAATTGTAGAGCGTAAATTTGCCTGTGCGCGGCTGTGTGGCATCAGCGGCGAGGTTTTTTACCGTCTGTGTTGCTAAAACAGGTGCGGGACTTTCGTCTTCTTTATCCTGACAAGCAGAAAAAGAAAGTACAATCATAGAAAACAAAATAAATAAAAAGGCGAAAGAGATGTTTGATTTTTGCATGATAGTAAAATTTAATGATGAAGAAATTGTATTAGAAAAAGAAAGTGGTGCGAATGTAAAGCAAGCGTCCTGCTAAGGAGGGAATGTAAGTTTGATTTGTGAAATTCAGGAGGTTTTCACCCCCAATTTGTAGCTGTCCCCATTGTTTTTTAGGTTCAATATTTGCTTTTTTCTTTCTAAAAAAGTTTTTACCAAGTGCAGCCTGCCAAGTAGTATAGCCTGCAATGTACTCATTGGCAGCATCTAAGACCAGATTTCCATTGCGGTCGGCAAAGCCATAACGTCCGCGATAAAGACAACGCAAGTTGGCAAAAAGTCCATTTTTAGGATTTTGATAAAATACTTTTAAGTTTAATAGATGCTTGCTTCTATTAAATAAACCACCATAAGATGCTCGCGTGAGGCGACGTGTCTGCAAGGTTTCGGGGTCGCGTGCAAAGAGTTCGCCCTTTCGAATCTGCGCCAAAACGTCCTTATCTGCGGTTTGAAGATATTGATAACCTGCTGAAAATGAGAGTGTTGGGGTAGCCTTATAGGAAAGATTTAATTCTACCCCTTGCGTCAGAACGCTGTTTTTATTGAGGTAGGAAAAAATGTTTTGCCCATTTTGAGTGCGTGCCACTACCTGCGTTTCTATGAGGTCTTGAATATCGTTGCGGAAAAAATTGGTTTCTATTTTGATTTTATCTTTGAGCATATCGAGCTGGAAACCAACGTTGTATGCCATAGAACGTTCTGCCTTCAAAACGCCCATTTGCTCAAAATTGATAAAAACATCTGCAATTTGGTTACCCATTTCTTGAATGTAATTTGCAATTTCTTCCGAGCCATAAACCGAATAACCTGCAACGGCATTGTTGAAATTTAGGTATAATTGTCTAAAATCTGGTGCTTTAAAACCGCGCCCTAAGGAGGTCTTTAACCAAAGGCGAGGCAAAATTTGATAACCAAAAGAAAGTTTAGGACTTAATTGGTTTCCATAAACAGAGTGCGCATCTATTCGTGAACCGATTAAAATATTGAATTTTTCATTTGGCGTAAAATCATATTGCAGATAGCCGTAATGGGCGTAAAAACGCTGCTTTTCAGCGTAGCGTGTCGCCTCAACACTTTCGTCAAGCCTGCCCAAACCGAGTGTAAGTGTGTGCTTGTCGTTGAAGAAATAATCGCCTTGCAGTTCGGGACGTGCAAAAGTTTGGGTGAAAAATGTTTCTTCAAATAGCTGATTATCAGCATTTTGTACCAAGTTAGAAGTAGCTTTGTAGGAGGAAAGGTAATAACGAAGTTGCCATTTTGATTTGTTTCCCAAGCGAAATTGAAAAGAAGGTAAAAAATTAAAATCCTCAACTTTTCCAGTGCCTGATACAAGGAAAGGACTTTCATTTGTGCCTAAATCAAAACGACTGCTTTGATTTTCTGTAAAAAATCTTGTTGAAATATTAAATTTTACTTTGTCATTGAAATCATATCCAAATTGTGCCTGTGCGGTGTAATTCTCAAAAGGCTCTACTGTCTGTCCATAACTTTCAGGCGTAAAATCATAGCCCTGCGAGGCGTATCGATTGAGAAAGGTAGAGAGATGCCATTTTTTCTTCTTTAAAGCTAAATTTGTACTAATATCAATAGTTTGATTTGTACCATATCGCAAAGCAAGGTCGGCAGAAGTGGTTTCTGCCTTTTCGGTAATGATATTGATAACGCCTGCCAACGCTTCCGAACCATAAAGGCTTGAACTGGGTCCTTTCACGATTTCAATTTGCTTGATATTGCCCACTGCCAAGCGCGAAAGTTCGAGCGTGCCTGCCGTTCTGCCAATAAGTGGCTCGCCGTCTATCAAAATCAGGGTATAATCGGGGGCAAAACCTTGAATTTGTATGCCGCTGCCATGGTCATGCATCAGGGTTAGCCCTGTTTGCTCCTGCAAAATTTCGTGCAGGCGCAGGCTGCCCATCTGTTGAATTTGGCTTTTGGAAATTACCTGCATGGGAAGATTGACATGGGCAAGTTGTTTTTCGGTGCGCGTAGCCGTAATGACGACGGCTTGCAGCACTTCTTCTATTTTTTCCAACGAATCAAGCGTTGCCTCCCATTCTTGCGAGGTAGTGCCTGCCGTTTGTTGCGCCCTAAGTGCTTGATTTTCAAGCAGTAAAGAGCTGAATAGGGCAATTATTATTATTTTAAAATTCATTTTCATATAGATTTTAATTTTAAATATTTTTTAGCCAAACTAAATGTTTCCATCTTGGATATTCTTTTGCGATAAGTAGCGCATTTGCCAAAAGCAAAGCACCCGTCTGCAAGAGTTCTGCCCAATCATTTGGTTCTAAAAACAAATGAAATAAGAAAATATGTACCGTAATTGGCATCAGTAGAACAGCCGCCAGAAAACGCATATATTGGCTCAATAGCAAGACTCCGAAAAGTAGTTCGCAAATACCTAAAAATTGCCAAAAGTAATTTGTTTGTTTCATGCCAAAAATATAATTTCTGATTTTTAGCGTTTCTATATCAGCGGTCATTTTTGCCGCCCCTTCTTTCTCTACTTGTGCTATCATTTGGGTAGGAGCAGGAATGGGCTTGGCAAACTTTTGATAGCCGCCATATAGCATAAAAACTCCTACAAAAAGAGTAAGGGCTACATAACCTATTTTTTGGACTTGTTTTAAGATTTTTTCGTTCTGCATTTTTGTAATATTTGAGGTGAGAAGCTCATTTTTTTTAGAACTTGCAAGGCTATTTAGAAAGGTTCTAAACAATATGGGTGCAAACATAGGGCTTATTTAGATTCCTTCCAAATAATTTTCGAGAATTATTTGGATTTGGTCTAAATAAATACAACCTTTGCAGTGTCAAAGCGAAGGCGGAGCAAGATGGGAGTTTGGCAATTTTGCTTACTTACTTGATTTTCAAGCTACTATCCTTTTCTTTATTATTTCGCTTTTAAATTTTCTATCTCAAAATATCAAACTCATGAAAAAACAAAACTTTCTCTCTCTTTTCCTTTTTGTGCTTTTATTGGCATCTTCATTTTCCCTTTTTGCACAAAAAAATAACCGCCCACAAGAAAAGCAGGCGGCAGATGCAAAAGCCATTAAAAGCATGTGTGGCTGTTATGAAGTAGAGTTTGCGTTTGGTGAAACTTTCGCACCTGATAGCAACTATCAATTCAAACCCAATTATCTTTCAGGTGGCTTGGAATGGGTTGAATTAGTAGAAGATAAAGCAGGAAAAATTGTACTTCAACATCTTCTTATCGTAAATGATACTGTAATTATTAAACATTGGCGACAGGATTGGCTTTTTGAAAATACAAATTTTTATGATTTTGAAAAAGATAATACTTGGCGTTTTAGAAAAACAAAACCCGAAGCAGTAAAGGGACAATGGACGCAGCGCGTTTTTCAGGTAGATGACAGTCCGCGCTATGAGGGTTCTGCTACTTGGGTGCATGTAGATGGGCGAAGCTATTGGGAAAATACAACCGATAGCCCTTTGCCTCGTCGTGAATTTACAAAACGCGATGACTATAATGTTTTGAAGCGTCGTAACCGCCATGAAATTACGGCTTATGGCTGGCTTCATGAACAAGATAATGAAAAAATATTGCGTCAGACTTCTAATCTAAAATCAAATTATCAAGATACTTGGATTGCCAGCGAAAAAGGATTGAATCCGTACCGCAGGGTAGAAAGTAGCCGCTGTGAGGCAGCGCAAAAATGGTGGGCAGAAAATCAAGCGTTTTGGGCAGCAGTGCGTCAGGAATGGACGCGCATTTTGGAAATGGAAAATGATTTGGTGCTGCACAAAAGCGTAGAGGAAAAACCTCTTTTTATGCACATCTTTCCTTTGAAAGATACTAAGGAAATTCGTCCTACAATAGAAAAGTTTTTCAAGAAAGAAAACTAAATTGAGTTTTAGTTCGTTTTATTTGTTTTGTGAGTATTTTGTCTTTCTGTTTATTGCATAGCCTTAGAAGGAAAATAGAAACAGTGTTTTTTTTATGAGAAAACACTGTTTTTTTATGATTTAGATTGAAAGCAATCTATTTTAAAACCTCTATTTTTTTGAACTTTTAGTAGCAGTAGCGGACTTGGTTTTGCGCGTGGTTGGCGTTGGTGCTTTTTTAAAAGCCTCTAAATTTAGGAAAATATCTTTATCAAAATCCAAAGAAATGCCTACTTCTTCTACCGCTATGGGGCGAACCTGCGTTTGGTAGGCTTCCATAGAAGTAAGCAGCAGTTGTAGGTCTTGCGGGGCAGCATATTTTACCAAGGCATTGAGAAAATAGGGGTTGTGTGTGATGATAAAATACTGATTATCAGCATCTTTGGCAATTCGTTCGGCTAAATTTTTGGTATAAAAAGGAAACATATAGGCTTCGGGTTCTTCCAATAAAATAGCCGCTTGATGATTCGAGCCGATTGCCGTCTGGTAAAAAATCATGCGTTGAAGTGTATCAGAAAGGCTGTCGTATGAATAAGTATATAAAATATTATCTATATTTTTGATGATATGAAACTCCCTTTCCTGACTATTTAATGACAAGTGATAACCTTTTTCCAAGATGAGCTTAGAAACCTCTTGTCTTAGTTTTTTATTTGTGAAAAGAAGTGTAAATAAGTTTTTACCAAAAGGTGGTAGCAAATATTCGGAATATTCGTTAGAATAATTTTCCATTGTTTTGAAGCGATAGTAGCGAAAAGGCAAATGCTGTTCTATGTTTTGCATTTGTCTATCATATTCGCCTGCATAATTGAGTTTGAACTCAAAGACTAATTCATCTTGATTCCAACCTTGCCCTTTAAAGATGCCGTTTTCAAACCGTATCGCGCATTTGTATTCTTTCTGTGCGGCGGTGGCGCGAATTTCTATATCTTGCTCCACTTCGTTGTCATAAAAAAGTTGTTCCGCTTTTTTAAAGCGCACATAATCCTTCAAATTTCGCACATGGCTGCTGGCGAAAAGCCCTAAGGCTTCGAGGATATTCGACTTGCCTGAATTAGGCTCTCCTATCAGGACATTGATTTTTTTGGCTTCAAAACTAATATTTTGTATAGATTTGAAGTTTTTGATTTCTATTTTTTGTATCATTGCTCCCAAGAATGTGATAAAAATATGACTTTGTGAATACAATAGCAGAGAGGAGGACTGAAAGGTGCGGATAAAAAAACGCGCCTTCTAAATCAAGGCAGAAGGCACGTTTTGGGTCGGCAGCGAAAGGGCAAACCTTATTCGGGCATATCTTCTGAATCTGTGTCGATGCCTGCATCGGGATTTTTGCGCTGCTGACGGACTTTTTCGTAATTAACGGCAGGGCGAAAGGCAGGATTTAGAATAGCCGCTTTTTGCAGATTTTTTGCCGCCAACTGATACTGTGCAGTTTCATTTTGGAAAACGCCTAAGGCAAAGAACGCCATAGCACGTGCGCCCCTATCGAGCGAGGGCATATTGCCAATACCTTGAAAGAGGGACTCTGCCTCGGCAGTCTGCCCTGTTTTGTGCAGGCAGATGCCATTGTAAAAATTGACTAAGGCATCGCGTGGGTTCATGGCTAAATAGCGATTGGTGTATTCGAGGGCATCATCATAGTTGCCGATTTCCATGTAGAGTTTTGATAGGCTCTTGTAAATTTTGAGCTGCTCGGCAGGAGGCAACATAAACTTGCGCTGCTCGGTAGCCGAACCTTCCAACTTTCCATCTTTGGCTTTTTTATCCATTTCCAAACGAAAATTGAGCTTGGCAATGGTAGAGTCGTTGCCTTTGATGAGGTCTAATTTCGAATTCAAATCTACCGCAGGTGGGAATCCTTCTCGCATGCCTAAGGCTTTTCCCAAAAGTTCTTGCATCAGGGCAAAATCATAAATTTTGAAATAAGCATCTGCCACTTGCACGTAATTTTCGGGCGTAAATTCTTGAATACGCTTTTCGTAAGGGCTGCCTTTGGTAATTTTGGCAAACGCCTCGTTAGATTTCTGATACTCACCAAGCATGTGGTAGGCATAACCCAACTCGAAGTAGTCTTTGTCGAATCCTTCGCCCACTTCCTCGCCATTTCCTTGTATCATCTCTTCCAGAATGGCAACGGCTTTTTTGTAGTTGCCCATCGTATTTTCGTATCGCGCATCAAAATACATCACTTGCGGCATGCCCGGTAGCAGTTCGTGCGCCGTCTTGATGTGCTTGCCTGCTTCCGATATTTTGCCTTTTCTAAAAAGCAAGTCTATGATGCGAAATTGGTAGGTAAAACGCTCATCTAACTGCTCATCATTGGTCTTGGAATAGGCATCTTCTAAGGCTTTTACGGCACTTTCGATGTTGCCGATTTTAGAATAAATCGCAAACTTCATCTCATAGGCAGCAATATGGTCGGGAAACTTTTTGAGCAATTCATCAAAACATTCTACCGATTCCTTATACTTTTTGCCCTCGTAAATACAGGCACAGCGCGATTGGTAATAATCTACGTTGTTGGGTTCTTTGGCAATCGCCTTGTCGTAAGCCGCCATCGCCTGTGGAAAAGCAAGCTGCTTGCGAAACTGCTCGGCAGCGTAATATTCATTTAAACCTGCGCCCTTTTCTCCTTGGGCTTGTAAAAATGAGAAGGGGAACGCCATTAGAAAGCCCCAACAAGCCAAATAGAACAAGCGTATTTGTGGTTGTTTCATGAGATTAAAAATTTTAGATAGTTGATGATTGGGATAGAAAATAGACATCAAGAATAGACATCAAGAAGATGATAATCAAAAGATAGAACTTGAAAGCGGGACACCAAAAGGAGGCAGAGCAGCCAATAAGACGCGCTACCTCTATCCACTACTTAGGCAAAACTATGCCAAATCAAAAGTAGCATAAAAAAGGCAAATTAGAAAAAAATAAGCGATTTATCGCCCTTTCTCACCGAAATTTTATAGAAAAGAGAAAATAAAAAATAACTTTGACAAAGGCGGTCTGATAGACCTGCGCTTTATCAAAGTTAGAGTGGCTTGTTTGAAGCGGCAACTGTGAGAAGAAGCAAACAAGACACGACCAAGACACGACTTCTATCAGTGCTTGATGATAAACTTCTTAGTTACAATATTCTGATTATTGACCGAAATGGTGTAGAAATAAATTCCCGCCTTGTATTCCGATACGGGAATCTGAACCTGTGCATCGAAGGCAGAGAGCTTAATTTCCGCCACCAAAGAGCCTAAGAGGTTGTGTATCAAGACCTTAGCCTCATCACTGTTGTTTTCTAATTGATAGGCAAAGTTCAAAACCTGTGAGGCAGGATTGGGATAGGCTTCTGAAATCTCTATCTTTGCTTTCTGCGTATCGTCGCTTAATGGATAGAGCTGTTGAGCTTGTAGGGAAAAACTGGGCAGGAGCATCAAAAAATGCAAGCACAAGCCGAACAAGAGCGCGGCTGTGTTTTTTCGCTTAGAAAGCGCGTTGAATAGGGATTTTAATTTTGACATTGTTGAAGTAGTTTTTTTTCATGCAAGGAAGGGCAAAGGAAAAGAAGCGAAATACCGTTTTAGGTGAGAAAAAACGAATGAGAAAAAACGAAAAAGAAGGCGGCAAAAAACAAGGGCTTCTTGCCTTTCAAATACGGAAAAGCCCCAAATAAGTTACTTTCCTTTGGCAAAGAAGTGGGAAAAGCGGTTTGGAAAGCCACTTTTTAAACTTTTTTAGGCAGCAATGGGGGCTTGATGGCGTTGTTACAACGATAAAAGCCTTAAATGCACCCCACCCCAAACCCCGCCCCCATAGGGCGGGGCTTTTATGCGGTATCATTTTTTTATGCGAGCATAAAAAAATGATTTGGTTTTCGAACCCTCCCCTATGGGGGGAGGGCAGGGTGGGGGTTCAGCAGGTTTGCACCAAGCGCAAAACCCCGTTTTTTGACTTTCTGACCGTTGTAACAACACCGTCTCGATAGCAAAGTACGTGTTTTTTTCCCAAAGATGCACTTGTTTTTTTTATGACTACAAAAAAATGTTTGCCAAACTCCATTCATAGCCAACGAAAAGCCTTATCGGTTTTCTAAAAGGCTAAAAAGCCTGAAAGCAAAAAGGGTTTGACTTTTTGCTGCGAAAAGGGTATCTTTGTTATTTCAATTTGTAAAAGCCCCTTTTTTCTTATGAGCGATATTATCAAACTTTTGCCCGAATCCTTAGCCAATCAAATTGCGGCAGGTGAAGTGGTGCAGCGTCCAGCGTCCATTGTCAAGGAGCTGCTCGAAAACTCGGTAGATGCGGGCGCAACACAAATCCGCCTCTTAGTCAAGGAGGCAGGCAAGAGTCTGATTCAGGTGATAGATAACGGAAAGGGCATGTCTTTTACAGATGCTCGCATGTGTTTCGAGCGACATGCGACCTCAAAAATTAGCCGCCCCGAAGATTTGTTTGCCATTCGTACCTTCGGCTTTCGTGGTGAGGCAATGGCTTCCATTGCTGCCGTCGCGCAGGTAGAGCTGGGTACGCGCCGCAGTGAAGACGAAATTGGCACAAAACTCTACATCGAAGCCTCCGAAGTGAAGCGGCATGAGCCTGCCGCGCTGCCTTATGGCACTTCTATTGCGGTGCGCAATCTTTTTTTCAATGTGCCTGCCCGTCGGAAATTTCTCAAATCTAATAGTGTAGAGCTAAAACATATCGTAGAAGAATTTGAGCGTGTAGCCTTAGCCAATCCGCAGATTGCTTTTTCTTTGCACCAAAATCAGCAAGAAATTTACCAACTCAAAGAGGGCAACTTGGCGCGAAGGATTGTGTCCATGTTTGGAAAAAATTTCCAGTCCCTTTTAGTACCCTGCCTACAAGAACTCAACGGACTCAAAATTTATGGCTATGTAGGCAAACCCGAAGCCGCAAAAAAAACGCGCGGCATGCAGTATTTTTTTGTCAATGACCGCTATATTCGCCACAATTATCTCAACCATGCCGTTCTGACCGCATACGAAGGACTTATTTCGAAAGATTCCTTTCCGTTTTATACCATTTTTATAGAAATGCCTGCCGAGCAGATTGACATCAACGTGCATCCTACCAAAACCGAAGTGAAGTTTGAAGATGAGCGCACGCTCTATGCTATCGTCGCCGCTACGGTCAAACAAGCCTTAGGAATCCATCAGGCTCTGCCTGCTATTGATTTTGAAGTTGATGCTAATTTTTTACAAAATGCCCAAATAGACCCCGAAGATTACGACCCCGAAAAGCTCATAGAAGGCTTTTTGGAAGACCCCAACACGCAAGCACATTATGAAAGTGGAAATTGGCAGGAATACGACAAGCAAAATCCAAACCGCCTCAATGAGGCTAAAAACTACGCCGCCAACGCCCTCCCTGCCACTGAAAAAAGGCGGCAAGACAATAATTTGCGCCATTGGGAACGACTTTATTCGCCTCTCTACCAACCCGATGACGCGCCCCAGATGGGTGCAGCCTTTGAAAAGGAAGGCAATCAGGAGGCTTCAAATCCGCCCTTCGAGCTGCCCCAAGATGCGGCTTTCCCCGAAAATTACAGCGAAGCCCTATGGAACGACCTGACAGAGGAGCAGCACTTTTATCAGGCAGATTTTGAGGCACAAAACGCGGAAAACCTTTCACAGCCACTCAATAGCAAAGCCAATAATGCTTCTTCTTCAAAATCATTGCCCTTTGTTGCCCCCCCTTTTGACCCCAAAAAAGGAAAGGAAGGCGACTTCTTTACCCAAACGCCGCTGGTCTTGCTCCACCAATATTTGGTTACGACGCTCAAATCAGGACTCATGCTCCTGCATATCAAAGCCGCCAAAGAGCGAATTTTTTACGAGCGTTATTCGGCACAAGCCCAACAACAACGCTCTCTTTCCCAACAACTTCTCTTTCCACTTCGCCTCCACCTTTCGCCCACCGACTTGATTCTTTTAGACGAAATTAGGCAAGAATTAGAACAGTTGGGTTTCCTCTTTCACAAAAAAGAAGACCAACAACTCCTACTTGAAGGCGTGCCTGCTGATTTGCCCACAGAAAAGGCAGGAATTTTATTTGAAGAAACCTTAGAACAATTCAAACAAAACAAAAAGCATTTAGACTTACCCATACGCGATTTGCTCCTGCGAGCCTTAGCACAACGCGCCGCCCAACGAAGCGAAACACACCTGCATGGCGAAGCCGCCAAAAGTCTTATAGACGAACTTTTCGCCTCCTCGAATCCCTACTATGCGCCTGATGGTAAAAAAATTGTAGTAGTTTTGAATGAACAAGATTTAAGCACTTTTTTTTAGCAAAAAAGATAAAAGTCTGTTCTATAAATTAAGCCAATAGGAAAGTTTGAGAACCAAAGCGCGGTTTTTAGTCTGAAAATCTTGGGGAAAATAATTTTCTGAATAGACTAAAAATAGGTCTGATACGGGTTTGAAACGCCATTGTAGGCGTGCATTGAGGTTGATGTTCTCAATTTGGTTGTTGTATTGTAAAAAAGTAGTAAGAAAAAGTTTATCAGTAAAAGAAACATCTATACGCGGGCTTATAATCCAAAGTTTGACGCTATTATAGGGGGCAGGAAGCTGTATATCATTGTGAGCAAGGCTCAAAGCGATTGCGCCGTAGGGTTGAAAGCGGTAGTTGAGGGTTGTTTCCACATTTGTACGGTTGCCTGTGTAATAGGCACTTCTATCCAAACTCGCCTCGATATTGAATCGCTTTCTTCTATCGGAATAGTAATAGAGCCAAAAGCCACTGTTTTGGATTTGCGAACCTATCTCGAAGACTTCGCCGCCTGTGTTGGTAGGGTCGAAGGGAAAGAAAAGCCGCAGGAAATCCCTATAATAGCCTGCTTCTATGTAACTTTGGTTAAGAAAAAGAAAATTATATTGTAGCGAAAAATTGCGGTCGTTTAGATTAAAGTATAAATCGGTATAAAAATTCAAATAGCCGTAGATGCCATGTCGATTGATGATTTTAGATTTGGGGTAGAAATTGTAGCCTGCCCAATATTCAAATCGCCAATGAGAATTGCGCAAGACAAAGCCAATATCGTTGATGTTGTAATTTTTCCCAACCAGCTCGTGATTCCAAGCGGCATAAAAGCGGCGCGAATTGTAGGCTAAATAAGCGGCATGGGCGTAGGTTTCTCTAAGGAGTTCATTTTTTCCGCTGTTGGGGTCGGGTAGGAAGGCACGATGGTAGAACACTTTGCCGCGCCACTTGTTATCTGCCGATTGCACATTGTAATCCAAACCTGCAATTCGCGTAAAGCGTGATGCCCCCTCTGCAAGACTGCCGAAAGTCTGACGATTGATAAAAATACCCGCCACATTAGAGCGGCTAAAAAGTTGTCTTTGAAAGGCGGCTACTGTATAATTTTGGCTATTGATGCCTGCCGCCGCATCTTTTGCCGTCTGCATATTGAGCAAACCGACACGCCAATTCTTGTCAATCTTGCCGCTCAATCTTGCGCCATAATAAATCGGATTCTGAACAATTAGCCCTGTGGTTGTATCTCTGCCAATGCCAATGCGTCGCGAAAAAAACGGTCGGATTCGCGAAAAGCCAAAACGCTCGAAAAGGTCGCTATTTTCTAAAAAAAACTGCCTTCGTTCAGGAAAAAATATTTCAAACCTATCTAAATTTGTAACTTGTCTATCTACTTCTACCTGCGAAAAATCGGGATTGACAGTAAGGTCTAAATTGAGCGAAGGCGTTACGGCGATTTTGGCATCAAAGCCTGCATTGGCTTGATAGTCAGTCTTTTCTTGGTCTAATTTGTTGTCGGAAGTGCTGCCTGTCAAATAGGGAATGAGTGAGATATTAGCTCCTTTTTTTTCAATTTTTTCCTCAAAAACTAAATCACCTGTAAAAGCTAAGGCAGCCACGCTGAAATTGATGGGAACACGCACCCAAGCGGAAATTTCGTTTCGGCGCACGTCATTTCGCGCGAAATTGACCTTCCACGTATTTTTTTCGGGCGGAAAACGCAGCGTCTTAAAGGGAATCGCCATTTCTACTGTCCAGAAGCCCTCCTGAATTTGGGCAGCCGAATACCATTTATTGTCCCAACTGGCAGAAATATTGTCGCCCTCGAAAATAAGCCCTTCTAATTGCACATTGTAGGGCGAAACGGAAAAGGTAAAACCATTGAGTTGGTCTTGTGAAGGGTTGAGATAGACTGTAAAATTGTCATTGAGTTCCCAATCAAAATCGCGGCGCAGGGAAGTAACGACAAAATCATTCGCCGCATTTCCCCTACAAACGGCGGAGATGTATAAAAAATTTGCATCAAAAAGTAGGCGCACTTCTGTTTGCGATTGTGCAGGGAGCGTATCTATGGGAAAATTTTGGGTAAAATTAGAAACAATACTTGCTTTCTGCCAAGCTGCTTCTTCTAAAAATCCGTCTAAGTTTATTTTCTCACTTGTTTTTTCAACAAAAGCCGTCGAGGATTGTGCATTTATATTAGATAAAAAAATGAATGTAAATAAAAAAAAAGCCAGAAGCAGTATCGGTTTTCGAAACAACATAGCAACTAAGGGATTAGAGAGGTTTTAAGGTTGCAAACTTACAAAAAGAAAGCAGGCGGATTCCCTTCTTTGCAAAAAAAATCTAACTTCGGACAAACACAACTGTAGCGCGAAGCTCCAACTTCGCGCCTCATAAACCGTCGTCGCGGTTTTTTATTTTTAAAAATTGTAGCGTGAAGCTCCAGCTTCGTGTGTTTGCATACAAGTCAAAGATTCATTTTCACAAATTACACAAAAAATCTAATTTTTATTTTTGAAAATCTGACCTGCCCAACTGGTTTGTGCAATACCCAAAAGCACGACTGTAAGGGAGGAAAGCGGCATCAAAATAGCGGCAAATAGTGGCGAAAGTGTGCCTTGTACGGCTACACTAAGTCCTACGATATTGTATAGCATAGAAAAGACAAACCCAACTTTTACGGCTTTGATGCTTTTTTTCGCATAAATTAAGTAATTAGATAAGTTTTCTAAGTGCAGGGGAGCGGCAGGATTCCAGATGGCATCACAGGCGGGTGAAAAATTGGACATGTCGTCGGAAAGGGCGATTCCTACATCACTTTGCCTAAGTGCGCCTGCGTCGTTTAGCCCATCTCCCAACATCAAAACTTTTGTACGCTTATCTTTCTGTAAATCAGCAATATAGCGCATTTTACTTTCAGGTGTTTGGTTGAATAGAAGTGGCGTTTCTGTACCAAAAATCGCTTCCATGCGCTTGCGCTCGCCTTCGTTGTCGCCTGAAAGGAGGGAGATTTGAAAGCCTTTGCGCTGCACTTTGCTGTTTTTTAGGGTGTGTATCAAATCTTTCGCGCCTTTTCTAAAAGTATTTTGAATAGCAAAGTATCCTACCAAAACCCCAGAAATTTCCAAAAAGACGCGCGTTTGCAAGTTTGAAGAAGTAGGTAATTTTTGTAAGTTTTCCTTATGCCCATTTAGCAGCCAAGCCTGACTTCCCAAACGGATGGCAACGCTTTTTTCTGTTTGTTTTTCCTTTATTTTCAAAATGGTTTCTATGCCTTTTCCTGCAATTTCTTCGAAGGAGTCCAAACGGAGCGCGTCTGTAAAAAGGCAAGCCCCTAATTTTTCTTGTGCGTATTGATTGAGGGCGCGACTAAGTGGGTGAGTAGAAGGGCGTGTGGCTAAAAGTATCATTTCCCACTGTTTTTCTGCTAAAATTGTATGATTTTCGAAGCCCTGCCATAAAATTTCGCTGTGTGTGGGGTCGGTCAGTGTGCCTGTTTTATCGAAAACAAGGTGCTTTATTTTGGCTAATTTTTCAATCACTTGAATATCTTTGACAAAAAGCCCATTTTTTGCCAAAACGCGAAGGGCATTGCCCAGTGCAAAGGGCGCATTGAGAGCCAAAGCACAGGGGCAGGCAATAATCAGAACGGCGGTAAAGACATTGACGGCTACGCCAGCGTCGGCTTTCCAAGTCCAGTAGATGCCGCCCAAAATGGCTATCGCCATGATAGCGTAGGTAAAATAGCCCGCCACGCGATTGGTGAAGGTATCGAGTCCTAAAAAGTCTTGTTTTTTGAAGATGTCGGCGTTCCAAAGTTGGGTCAGATAGCTTTGTGAAACGGCTTTTGTGCAGAGCAATTCTATCACTTCGCCTTTTTGCCTGCCGCCTGCATAAATATTTTCGCCGATACCGATAGCGGCAGGAGTGGCTTCGCCCGTAACGAAGCTATAATCGATGCGTGCTTTTCCGCTCAAAAGGGTAGAGTCGGCAGGGATAACTTCTTCATTTCGGATAAGAAAAACATCATTTTTTTGTAGATTGGCAATCGGAATGGTCGTGAGTGTGCCGTCTTTTTGTTTTAAAGTTACGGCAATAGGAAAATAAGATTTGTAATCTCTTTCAAAAGAGATTTGGTCGAAGGTGCGCTGTTGAAACCATTTTCCTATCAGAAGCAAAAAGATAAGGGCAGCCAAAGAGTCGAGGTAGCCCGCTCCTGTATGGGTGAGGATTTCGAAAATGCTGCGTCCGAAAAGAGCCAAAATACCCAGCGAAAGTGGTACGTCTAAATTTACGCCCCTATGTTTGAGGGCTTGATAGGCAGAAAGAAAATAATCTTTTGCCCCAATAAACAAGACGGGCAGCGAAAGCAAGATATTGAGATACCCAAAAACGCTGATATAAAGTGCGTCTAAATCGTTCAAACCCAGATAGTCGGGAAAGCTCATGAGCATGATATTGCCAAAGCAAAAGCCTGTGATGCCCAATTTAATGAGAAAGCCCTTGTCGTGCGAGGAAACGCGCTTTTTTTCACTTTGCTCGAAGGAAAAAACAGGTGGGTAGCCCAAAGAAGCCAAAAGCACAACTACCTCGTGCAGGCTTATTTGGTTACAATCGTAGGTGAGATAAAGTTCTTTGCGCAGATAATTGACCTTTGAAAGCAAAATGCGCGGCTCGAATTGGGGCAGTTTTTCTAATAGCCAAAGACAGGAGGTACAATGAATATTGGGCAAATACAAAGTAATTTTAGACTTTTTGCCATCTGTAAAATCAATAAGGGTTTCAACTAAGGCAGTATCGTGCAGGAAAGCCCATTTTTCAGATAGCTTTTCTTTTGAAAGACTTTTATCTTTCAAACTAATGCCTGCTTTTTGGTTTAAATCATAAAAATTGGTGAGGTTATGCGCACTCAAAATCTGATAGACATTTTGGCAGCCCACACAGCAAAAATCTTTGCCATCTTGTTGTAAAATTTCATCTTGGCAGGGTTCGCCACAATGATAACAATCGGGCTTGGCGAGGGCTATTTTTTTTTCTTTTTCTTGCAGCATAAAAAAAAGCGTTTGGGGTTTGATGCTACAAAGGTAGGGCGAAAAAAAGCCGCAAACTATGATAAATATCAGCAAAAAACCCAATAGAGAAAATGCCTTCTATTGGGTTTTGAGTCTTTGTATCAAAAGAAAAAAGTGGGGAAAACTTAGTTTAGGGGCGCATTACAACCTTTGCACTTGGTAGAGCCAGCTTCATTTTTTACTTGACAATACTGACAAGTGATGAATTGCGCTTTTTGCTCCTCTACTTTCTTGACAGAATCTTGTGCCTGCTGCTGTGCCTGCTGTTCGGTGGTTTGTTTTTGCTTGTCTTGTGCCAATTTTTCTATGCGTGTGATAGATTCGGTTGCCTCTTCGATGGCTTTTTTGGCAAGGCGTGTTGCGGAGGTGGCATCTTCGAGCGTCGTTCCGCCTTTGCTGATGGCAGCCTCTGCCTTTTGCAACGCCATGCGTGCTTCCTCTATGGCGCGATTGGCGTTGGCGCGATTGGCTTCATCGAGGGTTTGCGCACCAAGTTTGTCCATTTTTTCGCGCAAAGTCTTTTTCTCTTTGTCAAAATTGCGGAGGTAGCGGGCAAATTCGCCAAATGCCATTTCGTTGGCGGCAGCCATTTTTTCGATGCGCTCTTTTTCGTCTTTGATGCCTTCGGCGGCTTTCATGGCTTGCTGTGCCGCTTCTAATTGCGACTCTAAAACGCTCTTGAAAGCAGGGTAGCTAAGTGCCAAATCCTTGACGGCTTTCTGATTGCTTTCCCAACTTTTCTGTTCGCCTTCTACACTTTTAGAACAAGCCGTAAAGCCTAAAAGGGCAAAAAGTAGAGCCAAGAGTGCAAGGGGAGTGTGTTTTTTGTTCATCTTGAAAAGCGTTAAAATAAGGTAATACGATTTGAAAAGTTAAAAATAGTGAAAATTCCCTAAGTGCGCAAAAATAATACCCACAATTTTTCTAAATTGTATTTTTTCTGGTCGCTCTTTGTGTAATTTTAGGCTTCCTTTCGCTTTTGCCCTTTCACTCAAAATCCGCGCCTATGTCTGGCATCTATTTTCATATCCCTTTTTGCAAACAAGCCTGCCATTATTGCGACTTTCACTTCGTAACAAGTTTGCGCCACAAAGAAAAACTTTTGGAGATGATGCAAAAAGAAGTTCGCCTACGAAAGCAGTTTTTCCCCACTACGCAAGCCCTACAAAGCGTCTATTTTGGCGGCGGCACGCCTTCGCTATTAGAAGCCAAAGACATAGCGGGTTTGCTCAAAACGGTGCGCAAATATTTTACCCTTGCACCGAAGGCAGAAATTACCTTAGAGGCAAATCCTGATGATTTGACAGAAGACAAATTGCGACAATTTTGGGAAATTGGCATCAACCGCCTAAGTATCGGGATTCAGTCTTTTGATGAACAGGTCTTGAAATTTATGAACCGTAGCCATAGCGCGGCAGAGGCGCGTGCCTGTGTAGAAAGGGCGCGAGCGGTGGGCTTTAATCGGCTATCGCTCGATTTGATTTATGCCTATCCCAATAGCACGATTGCCGCTTTGGAAAAAGATTTAGACATTGCCATCAATTTGGGTATAGACCATTTATCGGCTTATACCCTAACGATAGAACCCAAAACTGCTTTCGGCAATGCCCTTAAAAAGGGTAGATTGCAGGAATTAGAGGAAGATTTGGCAGCCGAACAGTTTTCTTTTTTGGTAGAAAAACTCGAAAAGGCGGGCTTCGAGCAATATGAAATTTCTAATTTCGCTAAAAATGGGGCGTATGCCGTACACAATACCGCCTATTGGCAGGAAAAGCCCTATTTAGGAATTGGGGCTTCGGCGCATAGCTATGATGGGAAAGAGCGATTTGTAAATTTTGACAACAACCACAAATATATGACTGCCCTCGAAAAGGGTGAAAAACCCTATTCGATAGAAACCCTTTCGCCACAGGAGCGGCTCAATGACTACATTCTCACTTCTTTGCGCACCATTTGGGGGACAGATTTGGTAAAAATAAAAAACCAGTGGCATTACGATTTATATCAAAAAAATTTCAACCTCCTTTCTTCTTACCAAAAGCAAAATTTGCTTACCTTCGACAAAACCTCCATCAAACTCACCAAAGCAGGGCGACTCTTGGCTGACGAAATCGCTTGGCGGCTTTTTTGGTAGTAAAATGTATTTTTTTTAGAATTTTTTAACTAATTTCACTCCACTGAATTGGCTCTTTTTTCCTTAGTGCTTCGAGCTGTTGCTTCAAGATTTGGTATTGGGTTAGTTGTGGGTCGGCTTCTAAGATGTCGAGGGCATTTTGGCGTGCGGTCGTCAAAATTTCACCATCTTGGGCAAGGTCGGCAATGGTAAGCGAAACGGCACCACTTTGCTGTGTGCCTGCCAAATTGCCTGCCCCTCTCAATTTGAGGTCTTCGTCCGCAATTTCAAAGCCATTATTGGTTCTGACCATCGTATCCATGCGCCTTTTGCCATCTGCCGAAAGTTTGTGCGAAGTCATCAGGATACAGTAGGATTGGTAGCCGCCTCGCCCTACGCGCCCACGAAGTTGGTGTAGCTGCGAAAGACCAAATCGCTCTGCATTTTCGATAATCATCACCGAAGCATTGGGGACATTCACGCCAACCTCGATAACGGTAGTGGCAACCATAATCTTGGTTTCACCTTTTACAAAACGCTGCATCTCAAAATCCTTATCTTTGGGCAACATTCTGCCATGCAAAATGCCTATGGGAATGTCGGGAAAGGCGCGTTTGACACTTTCATAACCATCTTCCAAACTCTTTAAGTCCATTTTTTCGGATTCTTCAATCAGCGGATACACGATATAAACCTGCCTTCCTTCCTGAATTTGGTGGCGCAAAAAGCCGAAAACGCGCAAACGGTGTGCATCAAAGCGATGGACGGTCTTGATGGGTTTGCGTCCTGCGGGTAGTTCGTCGATGAGCGAGAGGTCGAGGTCGCCGTATAGCGTCATGGCAAGGGTACGCGGAATGGGGGTCGCGGTCATGACCAAGATATGGGGAAACGCTTGGTCATTTTTTTGCCAAAGTTTTGCCCTTTGTGCTACGCCAAAACGGTGCTGTTCGTCGATGATACACAAGCCCAAATTTTTAAATTGTACCCTATCTTCCAAAAGTGCATGCGTGCCGACAATCATATCGAGCTGTCCGTCTGCCAATTCTTCCAATAAAACGCGCCTTGTTTTTTCTTTCGTCGAGCCTGTGAGCAGTGTAATCTTGATGCCTAATTTTTTAGCAAAAACTAATAGGCTTTGGTAGTGCTGTTCGGCTAAAATTTCGGTAGGAGCCATCAGGCAGCTCTGTGCGCCATTGTCATACGCCATAAGCATGCAAATAAAGGCAACAATCGTCTTGCCACTACCTACGTCGCCTTGCAGGAGGCGGTTCATCTGTTTGCCACTTTTGAGGTCTTGATAAATTTCGCGCAAGACCCTCTTTTGGGCGTTGGTCAAATCAAAGGGCAGATGCTCTTTATAGAAAAGATTTAGTTTTTCTACTTTCGAAAAGATGATACCCGCATTGTTTTCTATGCGAGCCACTCTGCCTTGCAAGAGTTGTAACTGAATAAAAAAGAGTTCTTCGTATTTGAGCCTTCTTCGGGCTTGCCGCAAAAGTGGTTCGTTTTTGGGGAAATGAATAGAAATAAGGGCGTTTCGGCGGTCTAAAAGTTGGTTTTGGCTTAGAAGCGAATCGGGTAGGCTTTCGCGAATTTCTTTATGAACGGTGCGCAAGAGTTCTTTCTGCAATTCTACCAAAGCGCGACTATCCATGCCCACACGCTTGCATTTTTCGGTGGTATGATAGACGGGAATGAGGCTTGTTTTTTTCTCCTTTTCAGGGCTAAAAAGTTCGAAATCGGGGTGCGAAATGCTAAAATTGCGTCCGTAGAGATTGGGCTTGCCATAAACGATATAGGTCTTGCCTTCTGTTAGTTTATTTTTTATCCAATTTGCCCCTGAAAACCAAACCAATTTGACTATACCTGTGTCGTCTTCTAAGGTTGCTTCCAAGCGTTTTTTCGTTCCTTCGCCCCAAAGTTGTATGTTGCGCATGATGCCTTTTAGCTGCACAGCCGCATTTTCTTCGGTAATATCGCCGATATGATGAAAAGAGCTACGGTCTTCGTATCGAAAGGGATAGTACAAAAGCAGGTCGGCAAATGTATAAATTTGCAGTTCTGTTTTCAAAATATCAGCTCTTTTTTCGCCTACACCCTTTAAAAAGGCGATAGGCGTTTGGAAAAGATTATCAGAGCGCGAAGGAAAAGCCGCTTGGTTGTCCATATAAAGTTCGTTTTAAATCCAGAGTAGGGAAAAGGCACTGCTTTGTCCGAAGTTTGAGTGGAATAAAATTTTTTCCAGACCTAAAAAACAAATAAAAGCCCAATTTTATTCCCTTATGATTGCCTAAACTCATACGCGCCTACGTCGGTAGAAAGCATTTTTATCACAACCGACATTTTGCCTTTTAGTAGGGTCTGCTCCAAAGTTTTTTCTAAAATGGGCATCAAAATTTGCCACTCCCCAAAAAGTTGGCTGCTCATGCCATTGACACGCAGGTAGTTCTGCACTTGGGTAGCTTCGGGCAGCACGGCAAGCCTTGCCTGCAAGTCTTCGATAAAGCCCCTGACCAAAGGGCGGTAGTTATCTTGTAAAGGATATAAACTAATTTCTACGGAAATACGCATGCTAAACTTGGGTTAGGATTTTGTCTTTTGCGAACAAGCCGATTTTTGTGTAGCTTTGTTTGCCTGCCGCGCTCTATTTTTCTTGTGGCAAAATAGAGAAAGGCAGTTGGGAAAGGGAATGAGGCAAAAATAATAAAAAAAGTGGGAATTGACTTCTCTTGAAGCTATTTTCTGCTCTTTTTTTAGCGTTTGATGCGTTCTTTGGTTGCTATTTTAAAAAATGATTAAAAAACAAGAGATGAATACAACACTTCAAAATAGCGTCGTGCTGGTTACAGGCGGTGCTGGTTTTATTGGTTCTAATTTGTGTGAAAAATTTTTAAGCCAAAATAATCAAGTGATTTGCTTGGATAATTTCCTAACGGGCAAAAGGGAAAATATTGCAGACTTTTTAACGCACCCCAATTTCAAGCTCATCGAAGGCGATATTCGGCAGCTCGAAACCTGCTTGGCTGCCACCGAAGGCGTAGAGGTAGTCTTGCATCAGGCAGCTTTGGGGAGCGTGCCGCGCTCGATAGAAAATCCTATCCTAACCAACGACATCAATATTTCGGGCATGCTCAATATGCTTTGGGCGGCAAAAGAAAACAAGGTGCGCCGTTTTGTCTATGCTGCCAGTTCTTCTACTTACGGCGACTCGGAAAAACTGCCCAAAGTAGAAGAAAACATAGGAAAACCGCTTTCGCCCTATGCCATCACCAAATACGTCAATGAACTGTATGCGCAAAATTTTGCAGCCTTATATGGCTTAGAGGTAGTGGGATTGCGATATTTTAATGTTTTCGGACGCAGACAAGACCCCGCAGGCGCGTATGCCGCCGTCATTCCGAAATTTATTATGCTTTTGATGCAAAAAAAACAACCAACCATCAATGGAAAAGGCGATTATTCCCGCGATTTTACGTATATTGACAACGTTTTGCAAATCAATGAATTAGCCGCCCAAACCCAAAATCCGCAGGCACTCAACACAGTCTATAACGTCGCCTGTGGAGGGCGCACTTCACTTTTAGAAATGTACCAAATTTTACGACATTATTTAGCACAATACGACTCTCAAATTGCGACCCTCGACCCTATCTTTGCGCCTTACCGGAAGGGCGATATTCCTCATTCGCAGGCAAGTATAGAAAAGGCGGTGCAGTATTTGGGCTACCGTCCTACCCACAATTTCGAGGCAGGGGTGCGGGCAGCGATAGATTGGTATTGGCATCATTTATAGCTTTTTAGGCGAAAAAGGCAAAAAAACTTTTTTCGCCCTTTCTCTATCCTTTTTATTTTTACAAAAAAACCAACTATGCCTTCTCACAATAAAATTCAAGACTTGGAAAATAAATTTGCCCACTTGCAAGCCGAACTTTTCCAAGCCCTCAAAAATTTGAAAGCCGAGCTGGAGGCTTCTAATCTGGAAGTAGGAGCGGTAAATCGCCGTCTGGAATTGGTGGTGGAAGGTGTGGATTTTGGTATATGGGAATGGCAGGCAGAGGATAAGCACAATTTATACCTTTCCGATTATTGCTGCAAAATGCTGCAAATAGAGCGCGAAGAAGCCAAGCCCACCTTTTTGCAAATCAAATCGCTGCTTTTTCCCAAAGACAAAGAAAGGCTCAAAATATTGGCAGAAAGGCATATTCGCTATGACGAAAAAATGCAAATGGATTTGAGAATCAAAGTAGGAACAATCTACAAATGGTTTCGCGTGCATGGCAAATGCGAAAAAGACGCACAAGGGCAGCCCTTGCGCATGGCAGGTTCTATCTCTGATATTGATGCCGAAAAAAGCGACCAAATAGAAAAGCAGCAACTCTACGACGAGCTTATGGCGACCAATGAAGAACTTTCGGCTATGAATGAAACCTTTGCCGAGATAAACGAAAAATTGCGCCTCGCCAATGAGGTCATCACCCAACAGGCAGAGGATTTGGTGCGCCAAACCGAAGGCAGGCTGCAAACCATTTTAGAAACCCTTGCCGATAGCATCTGGACATTAGACCTCAAAACGGGGCAGCTACAATTTCTCAACTCCGCCATAGAAAGCATTACGGGCTATAAGCGCGATTTTTTAGAAAAAAATATACGCTTCGATACACACTCCAACGCGCTTAATTTGCAGGAAAAAAGTCTGCTCTCTTTTGCCCAAATCGTTCATGAAAGAGATAGGGAAAGTGTGTTGGCTGCCCTACAACTTTCGGCGGCTTCGCCTGCCTCTGATGTTACTTTTCGCATCTTTCGCAAAAATGGAAAAATCGCATGGCTTTGGCTGCAAACTTGGTTAGTGCTTTCCGAAGCGGGCGAGGCAGTGCAGGTTAGTGGTATGATTAGCGACATTACGGCACAAAAAGAGGCAGAATTGGCGCGTATTTTATCCGAAGAAAGTTTCCGCCAGACGATGGAAAAGATGCGTTTGATTTGTATTGGGTTAGATACAGAGGGGAAAGTTAATTTTGTAAATGATTTTGCCTTAGAAAGATTAGGCTATTTGCGAAAAGAAGTAATGGGCAGCAGTTGGTTTGATGTTTTTTTGCCAGAGAAGGAGAGAGAGCGTGTAAAGGCTGGTTTTTTTGAAAAAATAAGACACAACCGCACAATGGAATACAACGCCGAAAATTCTATCCTCACCAAAAGAGGTAGAATCCGCGTGATTGCGTGGAACAACACCACTTTGCGCGACACACAAGGTAAAATTATCGGCACTATCAGTATCGGACAGGACGTAAGTGAGCAGCGGCAAGCCGAAAATGAAAAAAAGGAAGCTATCCAACAGCTTATCCAACAAAACAACAACTTACGCGATTTTTCCTATATCACTTCTCACAACCTACGCGCACCTGTGGCGCGAATCTTGGGGCTTACTTCGGTCTTGAATGAGGAGGAAATCAAAGACGAATGGAACAAAACGGTAGTGGGGCATCTCAAAACTTCGGCGCAGAGTTTAGATGAAGTGATTAAAGACCTCTCTAAAATTTTGGAGGTACGCACAAAAATAGACGAAAAGCGCGAGCGTGTCCGTTTTTCCTCCATTTTCCAACAAACAGTAGAAAATTTGCGCGACCATATTCTCAAACATCAGGTAGAACTTTTTACAGACTTTTCGCAAATAGATGATTTTTTTGCCGTAAAAAGTTACATTCAAAGTATTTTCTTTAATCTTATTTCCAATGCCATCAAATACAAGAGTGAGGCTCTGCCTATCATTAGCATCTGGACGGAGCAAAAAGACCAAAAAATGCGCCTCTACTTTCAAGACAACGGCGTGGGCATTGATTTGAAGACCTACAAAGACAAAATCTTTACCCTCTATCAGCGTTTTCACCTTCACATCGAGGGAAAAGGTATCGGGCTTTACTTGGTAAAAACACAGGTAGAAGCCTTAGGCGGTAAAATTGATATAGAGAGCGAAGTAGGAAAAGGAACGACTTTCAAAATTACTTTTCCGCTCTATTAGTTTTCCCCAAAAATCTCGACACAAGAAATCTCAACCCCTAAAAAAACATCTTTTATGAGCCTCTACCGATACAAAAAATTCTGCCTACTCTTTGTCGTTTTTTTCTCGATAATGGGAAAAAATGCCCTCTTGCAGGCGCAAAAGGAGGAAATTCCACAAACGACGCGCATCTTGTTTGTCTTAGATGCCAGCGGAAGCATGAACACCGATTGGGACGGAAGCACGCGCATGGAAATTGCCCGACAAATCTTATCCGAACTCATCGATTCGGTGGCACAACTGCCTTATACCGAAGTAGGGCTGCGCGTGTATGGGCATCAATTCTACCCTAACCAGAAAAATTGCCAAGATACCAAGCTCGAAGTGCCTATTAAAGCCAAAACGCACAATCAAATCCGCCAAAAGCTATACGAAATTACCGCCAAAGGCACTACGCCCATTGCCTACTCTTTGGAACAAGCAACGAAGGATTTTGCCGCTGATACGCGCAATACGCGCAATATCATCATTCTGATTACAGATGGAATTGAAGCCTGCAATGGCGACCCCTGTGCTATTTCGCGTGGCTTGCAGGAAAAAAATATCTTCTTGCGTCCTTTTGTTGTGGGCATGGGAATAGAACTGAAATATTTGGAGGCTTTTGCTTGTATGGGGCGTTTTCTCAATGCTCAAAATGGGCGGCAGTTCAAAAATGCCCTTAGCGAGGTCATGCAGCAAACTTTGGGCAAGACCACCGTCAGCGTCGAGCTTTTAGACGACAAAGGGCAGTTGCGCGAAAAAGACGTAAATGTTGCCTTTTTCAATGCCAGCACAGGCAGAAACGCCTATAATATCGTGCATTTTCGCGATAAGGCAGGCAAAACCGACTTGCTCAAAATAGACCCTGTCCCTACTTACGACATCATTGTCTATACCACTCCCCCTGTCGTAAAAAAAGGCGTAGAAATTATCGGCGGCAGGCACAACGCCATCAAAATTGCAGCACCGCAAGGCATCATACAAATCAATCAGAAGGGCGCGACCGACTATTCACGCGAGCATGCGGCTATTATTAGACAAAAAGGCAAGTCTGAAACCCTTTTGGTACAAAAAGTAAATGAACCTGAACGCCTTTTGGTAGGAAAATACGAAGTAGAGGTGCTGACCCGTCCGCGCCTTGTTTTCAAAGAGGTAGAAATTGCGCAAGGAAAGACCACCAAAATAGACATTCCTTCGCCCGGTATGCTTACCATCTTGAACAAATTGGCAGGCTTTGCCAGCATTTATGTCTTGAAGTCAGATGGCAGCGAGGAGTGGCTCTGCAATCTTCAAGAAAATAACATTACCCAGATGACTTTGGCTTTGCAGCCCGGACGCTACAAATTTGTGTATCGCGCAGCAGAAGCGGCGGATAGCTCTTTTTCAAAAACGGTTGTTTTCGACATCACTTCGGGCGGAAATTTCAATATCAACGTCTTTAAATTGTAGCAAGGCAAACCTTTAAACTTAAACCTTCAAACCTATTAGGTTTAAATTCTTTTTTAAATCTACAAACAAAACGCACATGCAAAAGTCTGTTTTTTACTTTGCCTTTGTCCAATCAAATTTGGATAACGTTTTAAATGAAAATGAGAAGCTGCACCATTCTTTGGAGCGCATACGCAGAAAGGGCGCAATCCAGTTGGAAAATCCGCCCAAAATGACAAAGGAAATACTTTTTAACGACTTCACCCAAACACAAAGAAACCGCCTCGCGCTCTTTCATTTTGCAGGACACGCCAATAAGGAAACCTTAGACCTTTTTGATGGAGAATTTGGGGGGCAGTCCTTAGCAAGCCTCATAAAAAATAATCAGTCGAATCTGCATTTGGTCTTTTTAAATGGTTGTGCTACTTATGGGCAGGTGCAGGGTTTGCTCGAAGGGGGCGTAAAGGTCGTGATTGCGACGCATAGAAGCATCGAGGACAAGGCAGCACTGCATTTTGCGGAGGCTTTTTATCATTCTCTTTTTGCAGAAAAGCCCGCTACCATTGCGCAAGCCTACCAAAATGCCTGCGACAAACTGAAAGAATTTACCGCACATTCCGAAACTATAACTATTTCGCCTATGCGAAGTGCTATCAAAAAATCGCAAATCATCGACCGAAAAAAAGAGGATTTTGTCCAACAGTGGGGCATTTTTACAGACGACCCCAAAGCCCTCGAATGGACGATTGAGCAGGTTATCAAAGACGAACACAAGCCTATTTTGCTCACCTCGCCGCCTTTTCAACCCCCTTTTGTTTTGGGAAGGGATAGCGATTTAGAAGCCGTACACAAACGCCTTTTTGAGGGCGACAATTTTTTGATGCTCGTCAATGGGCAGGGCGGAATCGGAAAAACTACTTTTGCTGCCAAATATTGGGCAGAATACGGAAATGACTATTCGCATTTGGCGTTTTTGTTTGTAGAAAATGGTATCGCCAACGCTCTTCTAACTCTTAGCAGGAAGCTGGGATTGGAATTTACGACTGAAACGCAGGAAGAGCAAATGCAAAAATTGATAGAAGCCGTTTCTAATCTGACCAAACCCTGCCTTTTGATTTTGGACAATGCCAACAACGAAGAAGATTTGAATGAAAATATTGTTTGGCTGCGAAAATGCCCTAATTTTCATATCTTGCTCACCTCGCGTTTGGCAGATTTTGAGTATGCCCAAAAATACCCCATTGGCACTTTGAGCAAAGAAGATGCCCTGCAAATGTTTAAAGAACATTACAAAAAAATGCAGGAAAGCGAAACGCCTCTTTTCGAAGAAATTTATGAGGCAGTAGGTGGAAATACGTTAGTTTTGGAACTTTTGGCAAAAAACCTAACGAATTTTAATAAACTCCGCCAAAAATATAGCCTGCAAATGCTCAAAGAAAACTTGCAAAAGAGCCTTTTAGAACTTTCGCATAGCAAGGAGGTAAAAACCGAATACCAAGCCAAAGGCACAGGCATACGCTACGAAACCCCCGAAGCCATTATTTTGGCAATGTACGACCTGACCGACTTACAAGAAAGCGAAATTGTTTTGCTTTCTGTTTTTGCCGTTTTACCTGCCGAAAATATTGAGTTTGAAACACTTAACAACTTTTTACAAGATGAAAATTTAGACGATACCCTGCTTTCGCTTGCCCAAAAAGGCTGGATAGAACAAAACGAAACGGCTTTTAAGATAAGCCCCGTAGTACAAGAAATAACCCGCCACAAAAACCAAGAACGTCTTTTTGCCGATTGTGAAAAGATGATTGATTTTTTGATTGATGAACTGGATAGGGACAATATCCACAAAGATAACTACAAATATGCTACGCTTTATAGCCGCTATGCCGAAAGTGTGGTGAATCATTTTGAACCCAAATTTGAAATAGGGAATTTGTGCGAAAGGATTGGTAATTTTTATGAAACAGTAGGTAATTTGTCTAATGCCTTGCAGTTTTTCGATAAGTGCAATCAAATTTTTTCTATTTTATCTTCCCAAAATCCGAACTCTGAAAATATCAAAAATGCGTTGGCGATTTCCTACTCCAAATTAGGGGAAACGCATAGCAGTTTGGGGGATTTAGCGCAGGCTTTACGCTTTTTTGAAAAATACAATCAATTAAAAAAAGAACTTTATGAAGCCTATCCTTCCAACGTGGACTTTAAAAATGGACTGGCGATTTCCTACTCCAAATTAGGGGAAACGCATAGCCGTTTGGGGGATTTAGCGCAGGCTTTAGAGTTTTTTGAAAAAGATATAGAGTTATCAAAAGAACTTTATGAAGCCTATCCTTCCAACGTGGGCTTTAAAAATGCGTTGGCGATTTCCTACTCCAAATTAGGGGAAACGCATAGCAGTTTGGGGGATTTAGCGCAGGCTTTACGCTTTTTTGAAAAACGAAATCAATTAGGAAAAGAACTTTATGAGTCCTATCCTTCCAACGTGGACTTTAAAAATGGACTGGCGATTTCCTACGAAAAATTAGGGGAAACGCATAGCAGTTTGGGGGATTTAGCGCAGGCGTTAGAGTTTTTTGAAAAACGAAATCAATTAGGAAAAGAACTTTCTGAATCCTATCCTTCCAACGTGGGCTTTAAAGAAGGACTGGCGATTTCCTACGAAAAATTAGGGCAAACGCATAGCAGTTTGGGAGATTTAAAGAAAGCATTAGACTTTTATGAAAAAATGAATCTTTTATTCAAAGAACTTTATGAGTCCTATCCTTCCAACGTGGGCTTTAAAAATGGACTGGCAACTGCAATTTGTTGGCTTGGAATCATTTATTCATCGTTAGGAAATTTAGAAAAAGCGTTACCTTATTTTGAGGAATACAACAAATTATCAAAAGACCTTTATGAATCCTATCCTTCCAACGTGGGCTTTAAAAATGGACTGGCGATTTCCTACTCCAAATTAGGGGAAACGCATAGTAGTTTGGGCAATTTACAGCAGGCTTTACAGTTTTTTGAAATAGAAACCAAGTTATTTGAAGACCTTTATGAAGTCTATCCTTCCAACGTGGGCTTTAAAAATGGACTGGCGATTTCCTACTCTAAATTAGGGGAGGTGCAGTCGAGTTTGGGCAATTTACAGCAGGCTTTACAGTTTTTTGAAATAGAAACCCAATTATTCAAAGAACTTTATGAATCCTATCCTTCCAACGTGGGATTTAAAAATGGACTGGCGATTTCGTATTATAAATTGTATGAGATTTATTTGAAAATGAACAAAAAAGCGGAAGCCAAACGATATTTGGTGCAGGCGGTCGGGCTTTTTGAAGAATTGAAAAATGCTTATCCCTCTTATGCTCAATTTACGAAGTTTTATGGGATTGCGAAAAATCAGTTAGCCTCCTTAGAATAGGCTCTTTTGGCTTTATGAATCTTCAAAGGATTGGTGTAGTTGTGTGTTTTTTGCCGAAAATGATTTAAAGATTTTAGCACAAATCAAACCTATTAGGTTTGAACAATTTAATTTTTACCTTTTTCAAGATGGGATTTGGCTTCAATTTTTTTCTGATTTTTATAGGCTTGCCTTTTTTTGCCCTTTTGCTATTGCTTTGGGGCGTAACAAAAAGTTCTGTTTTGGGGAAAGCCTTAGCAGGGTTCGCTGTTTTTTTGGTAGGATTTATCTTTTGTACAGTTCTTATTCGCTGGGCAACTGCCAAAAAGGAACTTGAAAAAGCAGACTACTATGGAGAATATGTTGTAAATCGCAACTATTTTAAAGGAAAACAAGCAGACTGGCAATATAATAGTTTTCGCTTTAAAATAAAAGAAAACGACTCTATTTATTTTTATGTTACAAATAAAGAGCAAATCGTAAAAATATATAAAGGTACTATTTCTACAAAAAATGTAGCAAACTCGGCTCGCCTTATCTTGAAAATGGAGCAACCTACCCATCATTTGCTCACCACTCCTCCAACTACCTATCGAGGTGCTTGGGATTTTTACTTGGTTTTCAATTCTCCCAAATTTGGCAACGTCTTTTTCAAAAAACAAGCATGGAAGCCTTTGTAGGCTTCTCATGCCGCTTTTTAGGTACTGAACTTGGGTCGTGTTTCTGAAAACGAAACCTCGTCGACGGTCGCGGACGCGCGAAGCTGGAGCTTCGCGCTACAATTAAAACTAAAAACCTCGCCGACGGTTACAGACGTGCGAAGCTGGAGCTTCGCGCTACAATTAAAACTACAAACCTCGCCGACGGTTTCTGCTATTCGGGCTTTGCATCGAAGGCTTCGCCCATCTTTTCCTTCCGCATTTTGTCGGAAACTTCGGCTAAAATAAGGGGGTCGTCAATGGTAGAAGGAACGGAATAGGGCTTGCCGTCTGCGATACTTCGCATCACATTTCGCAAGATTTTACCCGAACGGGTTTTGGGGAGTCGCTGCACAATCGCCACTCTTTTGAAACAGGCTACTGCCCCGATTTTTTCGCGCACTAAGGCTACGAGCTGATTTTCTAAGTCTTTTTCGCTAATTTTTGTCCCATCTTTTAAAACCACTAACCCAACAGGCACTTGCCCTTTGAGTGCGTCTTGGATTCCGATAACGGCACATTCGGCAACGGCATTATGGGAGGCAACAATTTCTTCCATCTCACCTGTTGAAAGGCGATGTCCTGCCACATTGATAACATCATCTATCCTACCCATGATATAAAAATAGCCTTCTTCATCATAAAAACCGCCATCTCCTGTGAGATAATAGCCCTCGAAGCGTTGGAAGTAAGATTTTTCGAAGCGTGCATCATCATGCCAAATGGTGAGCAAAGCACCGGGGGGCAGTGGCAATTTCACCACAACCGCACCCTCTTGATTGGGGGGGAGTGCTTTTCCATCTTCGCCCAAAATTTGTACTTGATAGCCTGAAAAGGGCTTACCTGCCGAGCCTACTTTGATGGGGAAAAGTTCTAAGCCCAAAGGATTGGCGAGCATGGGAGAGCCAGATTCGGTCTGCCACCAATGGTCTATAACGGGGATTCCCAATTTTTCTTGTAACCATTCCAGCGTGGCGGGGTCGCATCTTTCGCCTGCCAAAAAGAAGGCTTTTAGGTGCGATAGGTCGTATTGCTTGATAAGTAAGCCTTCGGGGTCTTCTTTGCGAATGGCGCGAATGGCGGTAGGGGCAGTGAAAAAGGTCTTGACTTGATGCTCTGCCATGACGCGCCAAAAAGCCCCTGCGTCAGGCGTGCGGACGGGTTTTCCTTCGTATAAAATCGTGGTGCAGCCTGCAATCAGGGGCGCATACACGATATAGGAATGACCCACAGCCCAACCCAAATCGGAGGCTGCCCAGAAGATGTCGCCCTGATAACTGTCATAAACTCCTGCTAAACTGTGCTGCATCGCAACGGCGTGTCCGCCATTGTCGCGCACGATACCTTTGGGCTTGCCCGTTGTGCCAGAGGTATAAATGATATAAAGTGGGTCGGTGGAAGCGACGGCAATACATTCGGCAGGTGCAGCATCTTCTAAAAGTTCTGCCCAATCTAAATCATAGCCCGCCTTTAAATCGGCGTTTAAAATGCCTTCGCGCTGAAAAATAAGCGTGTGTTTGGGCTTATGGCTTGCCTCGGCTAAGGCTTTGTCTAAAAGTGGCTTGTAGGGAATGACCCTATCCACTTCTATTCCACAAGAAGCCGATAAAATGAGCTTGGGTTTGGCATCATCTATCCGAACTGCCAACTCATGGGCTGCAAAGCCGCCAAAAACTACCGAGTGTATCGCCCCCAAACGCGCACAGGCAAGCATCGCAAAAAGCGTCTGTGGAATCATGGGCATATAAATAATGACCGTATCGCCTTTGGTTACGCCCAATGCCGACAAGACTCCTGCCAGTTGTGCCACTTCATCGCGAAGCTGACGGTAGGTGAATTTTTGCTTCGTCTCCGTTACGGGCGAATCGTAAATTAGGGCGATTTCTTCGCCTCTGCCCTGCGCTACGTGGTGGTCGGCGGCTAAATAACAGGTATTGAGCTTGCCGTCGGCAAACCAACGGTAATAGCCTCTTTCGTTTTGTGTCAGGATTTGAGTCGGCTTTTGAAACCAAGCAATTTTCTCTGCCTCTGCCTGCCAAAAGTCAATAGGGGCTTCGAGGCTTTTTTGGTAGAGAGCTTGATAGTTTTTAGGGGACTTGGGAGAGCAAGACTGCATAAGTGTTCGGTGTTGTTTAGGTGAAAAAATACGTTCCTATAAAATTAACTATTCTTTATCGAAATGTAAAATTTTTCACCACTCAAACTGTTAAATAGAGATAGTTATTTGGCTAAAAGTCTAATTTGCAGAATCTTGACGCAGCGAAATTGCGCTTATTTTCGCTGCCTATCTTTTTTTTTGCTTTTTTTTACGATTGAAAGTAGCGCGTTTCTCTTTTTTCAATATCTTAGGCGCAACAATTTTTAGCCTTAAAAAATTAACATCTTTATTTTTATCAAACCCATGAAAAAACGCTTTTTTGTCGCTTTCATTTTCGGACTTGTTTTTTTCGTACCCTATCTTGGCTCTTTGCTCAAATGGGGCAAACTGCCCGACGGATACGGCTTATTCCCCTCACAATTTGTGGCAGGCAAGCCGGGTTTTAATGAAACCCTTTTTATCATTGCGGCTGCCTTTGTGCTGCTATTGAGCCTTTTCCTACTTTTTCCCCAACTTTTTGGCTTTAAAAAAAGCCCACCGCCTGCTACACCCGAAAAAGTACCCTTGCCCAAATGGTTTTATGCAGGGCTTGTCCTCAATGGCGTGAGCTGGCTGCTCATGTGGCTCAAACCCGAACCGCTTATATACCTTAGTTATTGGTCTTTTACGCCGCTCTGGTGGGGTTTTATCCTGATGTTAGACGGTTGGGTTTATAGTAGAAATAAGGGTTTTTCCCTAATTTCAAGCCGCACAGCCCTGCTCAAATTTGTTGGGGGTTGTTTCTTGTACAATGTGGTTTATGTTTGAATATTTAGACTTTTTCGTATTAGAAAACTGGTATTATCCCAATGCCTACCTGCTGACTCCCTTTGGCAATATTGTCGTGCAGGCGATTGCTTATACAACGGTGCTTCCTGCCATTATAGAGTGGTATTGGTTGCTCAAAACAGTGCCTGCCCTCAATCGCAAATACAGTCAGGGCTGGAAAATCAGCGTAGGAAAGGGCGGCTTGTTTTTTTTCTTATTCGCAGGTTTTGGCTTGCTCTTTTTGATGGGATACGCGCCTTATCTCTTTTTTTGGGGCTTATGGATAGGCTGTATTCCTGTTTTGGGGGCTGCTTTGAGTTTGGCAGGCGTGCCTACGCCTTTTAGCTCGATACGTCAGGGCGACTGGACACAAACCATTCTGCTCGCCTTAGCGACGTTCTTCAACGGCTTTATTTGGGAATTTTGGAACTTCGGGTCGGGCTTTTTTAGGGCGGATATTGTAGCAAATCCCAACTATTGGAAATATGACATTCCCTATGTCAATGTCCTGCATTTTTTTTCTGAAATGCCGCTATTGGGCTATTTTGGCTATCTCTTTTTTGGGATTTTGTTCCTACTAATTTGGCTTGTCATTGCCTACATCTTCAATCTTGAATCGGACATCGAACCCAACTCTTATGGCACTAAAAAATAAAATCAAATACTATTGGCTCACGCTTTTGCTAACAGGACTGCCTGCCCTGCTCTTATTATGGCTTCGCAATATGCTGGTGGGCAATCAAATTTATAACTTCCTGCTTTGGAATTTATTTCTGGGCATCATACCGCTTGTCGTGATAAGTGCCGTAGCCTATGGGCAGGGCAAAATTGGGCGCGTCTTTTTTTGGTTCGGCATGGGGCTTTGGCTACTTTTCTACCCCAATGCGCCCTATATGATTACCGATTTGATACACATCAATTCAAGCAGTCCGATTGTGGTCTATGATGCACTCCTGATTTTTATTCTGGCAATGCTCTCCACTTTTGCAGGCTTTTATTCTTTAAGTGTTGCCTTAGATTTAATTCAGAGTAGAAGCGGTAAAAATAGTAAGGTTTTTTCTTGGATTGTCTTGCTTTTTTCAATTTTTATGAGTAGCTTGGGCATCTATTTGGGAAGGGTGTTGCGCCTCAACTCTTGGGACATCTTTTCCAAACCCATTCAAACATTTGTCCTTATCATAGACCATCTTTTTCCTATCTCAAAAAATCCGACTACTTATAGTATGATTTTTTTGTTTAGTTTCTTGCAAATTCTTTTGCTTTTATGGGCATCTGCGCCCCTTTTACAAAACTTTTTTGTGCAAGACGCTCAAAAAAGTTAGACTTGGTAAATACAGCTCGCAATACAGGCTTTTTCTTTTGTAGAATATTGATTTTCAGTAATTTATAGATAAGTGAAAGCCTGTTTTGTAATTTGTTCATAAAAAAATGCTACTTTCAAAAGTAGCCCATAAAACTTCTCACAAACGTTAA
Source organism: Hugenholtzia roseola DSM 9546 (assembly GCF_000422585.1). NCBI lineage: Bacteria > Pseudomonadati > Bacteroidota > Cytophagia > Cytophagales > Bernardetiaceae > Hugenholtzia > Hugenholtzia roseola. The sequence goes on along the minus strand of NZ_KE383885.1, from coordinate 122,886 downwards.
GTTTAGAAAAACAACCAAGCCCATGTTGAAAAAATTGCTACAAAATCTGTTGTGCTTACTTCTTTCTACTATCCTCTTTCCTCCTTCTTTACTTTGGGGACAGCAAAAGTTGGCAGAACCCTATGCGTGGATTGAGTCTTCCCAAAAGATAAGTTTTAAAGACAAGTCTATTTCGTTTCTTATCGGCGAATCCGTTTCCTTTTACGAAGAAATAGAGCAAACCGACGCAGAAGGGAAAGTGGTCAGAATGGACATTGCGCAGATTGTAGCCTTAGATAAAAAAGGGGCTTTCCTACCAAACGATAAGCCCGTTTTTGCGCGTCCTGCTTCTACTTCGCGCTTTTGGTTTCGCTTTACGGTAGAAAATCATACCGACGAAGATATTTGGATAAATGTAGGCTCTACTTATCCTTGGTTTATCAATTTCTACGCCTTAGATTCGGCAGACACGCCACAACTGCTCCACCAAACAGGCTCGATGCGTCCCGAAGAGAGCAAAGCCTATCCTGCCAATACCTTTTGGCTGCCTATCAATAAAAAAGGCGAAACACAGCCCAAAGTCTATTACCTAAGCATAGACGCAAATCTAACCTTAGAAGTACCCATAGAAATAGGAACGCTCAAATCTTTGCACAAAACCAAGACCGTTTATGACTTTCTTACAGCAGGGTTTGGCGGCTTGATTATCATTATGCTCCTCTACAATGGCTTTTTATATGCCTCTACACGTGAGCATATCTACGGCTATTACATGGGCTATTTAGCAACTATGATGTTTGGTATGATGTATGCCAATAATTATCCGTTTTTTCTACAATGGGATTTTGGCTTTATCAATCGCTATAATCTAAATCAATATTTTATCCTTTGGCACGCGCCTGCCTACTTTTTTGTGGGCATGTTTTGTATCAAATACTTGGATTTAAGCCCCAAAAAAGGCAATTTCGGAAGGAAGGCTATCCTTACGATTGTTTTTGTGATGGTGGGTATTTATCCTATCCTTTCGCTATTAGGTATTGTGCGTGGCGATTTGCTCAATATTTTTCAAGCCTTAGTGATGGTTTTGTATCTCACCTGCCTGATTACGGCTTATTATTTTGTCTATAAAAAAGACCCAAGAGCGCGTTTCTACGCCTTAGGCTGGACGCTGCTGATGGCTGGTGCTTTTTGCTTTTTTTCCGTAGCCAATGGCATTGCTTTCACCTACAATCCTTATACACGTAGCGCACTTTATTTTGGCGTAGCCTTAGAAGTTTGGATGTTTTCCCTTGCTTTGGGCGATAGACTCAACCTTTTGAGAAAGGAAAGAGAGCGCGAGCGAGCCGAAAAGTTGCAACTCATAGAGGAGCAAAATGCCGTTTTGGAGCGAAAAATTCAGGAGCGAACCGCCGAAATTTTGGAAAAAAACTTAGAGCTACAAGAAAAAAACGACGAAATTCAGCAGCAAAGCGAGGAAATTTCACAACACAACGAAGAACTTTCTTCTATCTTGGAGGTGATGCAATCGCAAAACGAACTTATCAAAAAGAGCAACGAGGAAGTAAAGGCGAGTATTGTCTATGCAAGTCGTATTCAAAATGCCCTACTGCCGCAGCAGGAGCGTGTCAGACAACTTTTCGACGAGTTTTTTGTCCTCTATTTGCCTCGCGACATTGTCAGTGGCGATTTTTATTGGTGTGAGGAAGTCGGTGAAAAATTGATTTTGGTATTGGCAGACTGCACAGGGCATGGCGTGCCGGGTGCTTTTATGTCTACTTTGGGAATTTCCGCGCTCAATAGCATTGTCTTTCAGGAACATACCTATCAGCCCGACCAAATTTTAAACAAACTGCATTTTTATATCTACAAGGCACTACGACAAGATGTTTCCGACAATACCGACGGCATGGACGTTTCCGTCTTGGTCATCGATAGGGCAGCTAAGAAGGCACAAATTGCCGCCGCCATGAGTCCGATTTATTGTTGGCAGAATCAAACTTTTACAGAGATAAAGGCGGATAAGATGCCCATTGGAAGTAGGCAGTATGGCAGAGAACGCCACTATCAGACGCAAACCGTTGATTTGGAAAGTGAAACGACCTTTTATCTTGCCTCCGACGGCTATCAAGACCAATTCGGCGGAAAAGAGAGAAAGAAGTTTATGAAAAAACGCTTCAAGGAGTTGCTTGCTCAAAATGCACAAGAGCCTCTGCCCCAACAGCAGGAAAAATTAAGCACTACCCTGCAAAATTGGGTGCTACAAGGAGGTGAAAAGCAAATTGATGACATCGTTGTCTTGGGGGTAAAGGTCATTATCTAAACTTTTTGATGCGATTTTGCAGGACAAAGTGGAGAAAAGTAGGGCGTTGTTGCAACGGTCGTAGGGACAAGGCACTGCCTTGTCCGAAGCGAGGTTGAAATAAAAAGAAGGTTTCATATCCAAAAATAGGATTCATGCCAAATTTTATTTCGTGTCAAGTTTGAAAAACTGTGTCTGCCTTATTACTCTGCCAAAAATGCAGCCCTTTCCCAAACCATTTGCGCCGCAAGCAGAGCCACAAGCAGGGAAAGAGCGGCTGTCCATATTTTTTTATCGAGTTTCAAAACCTGCGTCCATACGCCCACTAAGGCGAACAAGACGGCGACAATCAGAAGTTGCCCAATTTCAACGCCTACATTGAAACCCAAGACGGCAACCCAAAGGCTTTGCGCTTTGCCTATCAAAGCGCGAGCGGTATTGGCAAAACCCAAGCCATGAATAAGCCCAAAAATCGTTGTAAGGGCGTAGGTTAGTCCGAAATGCGCACCTGCCTCTTTCCAGAGCAAGCCGCTCAAATTCCAGAGTGCCGTTAGCAAAATCGTAACGGGAATCAGAAATTCTACCCAATCGGCAGAGAAGGGAATAATGCCCAAGCCTGCCAATAGGAGCGTGAGCGAATGTCCTAAGGTAAAAGCACTGACCAAGCCCACTACTTTTTTCCAAGCCTTCCAATCGTAGAGAGCGGCTAAGGCGGCAATGAAAAGCAAGTGGTCGTAGCCTTGCTGCCAGTCTGTCAGGTGTTCAAAGCCTAATTGTAAGTAAATCCAGAAGCTATCGCTTGTCATCATGGGAGTTGGGGTTTGTCTAATTTTAAAGGCAAAAAGAATTGCAAAAAGAATTGCAAAAAGAATCATAAAAAGAAGCATAAAAATAATTGCAAAGTTCGCAATATTTCTATGTTCAGCAGGGTCTTGAAAAGCACAAGCCTAAGACTGAGCCTAAGACCTGTGCAAAGATAGAAAACAAAACATAAACAAAAATTGAGGCGCAGGGTTGCTTTTTTATCTAAAAACCCTTATTTTGCCTTTCAGAGCGAGGAGTGAAATCTTCAAAACGCTCTTTTTTCTGCTAAATGCCTCATTTTAAACCAAAGTAAGTATGATATTTTTGAGAATCATCACCATTTTGCTTCCTACCTTATGCGTGCTTCTGGCTTTTGCGGGGGTTGGTTTTTGGTACAATAAAAAAGCGAAGGCGAAGGCTTTGGCGCGTAAATTATCCGACGCAAATCTAATTAGCGAGGTAGCGCGTGCAGGGGGCAGTGTTACGGCTTCGCACCTATGCTTACTCTTGGGCGTGGATTTGGGGAAGGCGCAGGAAAGGCTCGAAGATTTGTATGCCAAAGGCGTTTTCGAAACCGATTTTTTGGACAACGGAACAGTCAGATATACGCTTTCCGATAAAAATTTGCACCAGCAGCCCTTTAAAGGCAATAACCTCAATGCACCACCACCTTTTTAAAAGGGTTGTTATTTTTTATAGTATTCAATTTTTAATACAATTTTTATGCAAAAAAGTATAATTTATGAACAAGCGCGTTGGCGCGTATGGCTTTGTTTGGTATCTGATTTTTCGTCTGATTTTTTAAATGTTATTGAAGATATAGAAGAAAAAAATAGCCCAAATCAAGATGAAAGTCAAGATGCAGTCAGCACCGAAATCACCCCTCAAACCGCAAAAGCCCAAACCAAGCCGCCCGAAGGTGAGGCTGTGCTTCAAATCGAGCTATTTTTTTTGGAAAATGAAGTAGAACTTTTCCAATCCGAAATGCCCAATTTTCTACCCTTTATCACTTTGTATCAGGCAAAGAAAATTCTTTGGGACTTGCGAAATTTTCAGATTTTGGTAGAGCCTGCGCTCCAAGAATGGATAGATACCCACATCAACGCCGCCGAAGTAGAGGCAGGTATCGTGCAGGAGGCTTTTCTGATGCCGCCCGACGAGATTGCACAAATCGCCATCGAGCAAACAATGGACGAGGCACAGGGGCAGCAAATCAAGACGGCATTTTTCGAAACCGAGGCCGCCGCTTGGCTGTGGCTCAATTCTACCTTAGAAAGCTAAAAGGCAGGGCGAAGTTCCTATTTCAAAGTGCGTAAGCGAGGCAGTGGCTTGCCGAAATGGAATACTTTTAAGGGCTTTTTTATCCGAAAACGCGCTATTTTTATCCTTTATTCCCCATGATTTCGTAATTTTGTGCTTCATAGCGGCTTTGAGCCAACTTGCCTAAATCTTGCCCTGCCCTTTCGCCTTTTTGCGGAGCGGGGTAAAATCTGACAATTTGTCGGGTTTGGCTAAAAAAAAGCCTGCATAAATCAATATGGCGGGTTTCTTTCTATGAAAGCAAAAGCCTTCTGCTTTTTCTATTTTTACAAGCTGCGCCTTGCCTACCAGCAGTTTGTTTTCCCTTTGTAATTTCAACTTCGGTACATATCGTTTTTATATTTTATGGATTTTCTAACAAAAGCTATCGTTTCGGTATTCGGCACCAAATCTGACCGCGACCGCAAAAAACTCCTTCCTTACGTAGAGAAAGTAAATGCAGAATTTAACCGTTTGGCATCTCTTTCTGACGACCAACTGCGTGAGCGCACGCAAGATGTCAAAGCCCTTATCAATGCGCATCTAAAAGACACCGACGACAAAATTGCCGACTTGCGCCGCCAGATAGCCGAAAATCCAGAGATGGAAATTCAGCAGAAAGAAACGATTTTTACCCAAATTGATGAGCTTGAAAAGCAACGCAATAAGGAACTGGAAGTGGTCTTGGAACAGGTGCTGCCGCAGGGTTTTGCTATCGTAAAGGAAACGGCGCGAAGATTTAAGGAGAACAAAAAAATAGTCGTTACTGCCAACGACAACGACCGCAAGCATGGCAATCGCTATGCGAAATTACGCGCCGAAGGAAAGGCAACTGCCGATAGTGGCGTAGAGCTTACCGCCGACGGCAAGGCGATTTGGTACAACAAGTGGCTTGTGGCAGGGCAGGAATTGGCTTGGGACATGGTGCATTACGACGTGCAGATAATCGGCGGCGTGGTCTTGCATCAGGGCAAAATTGCGGAAATGGCGACAGGCGAGGGCAAGACCCTTGTTTCTACTTTCCCTTCTTTCCTCAATGCCTTAGCCGATAGAGGCGTGCATTTGGTTACGGTCAATGACTATTTGGCAAAGCGCGACAGCGAATGGATGGCACCTCTTTTCGAGTTTCATGGCATGAGCGTAGATTGCATCGACAAACATCAGCCCAATACCGAAGCCCGCCGAAATGCCTATCGTGCCTCCATTACCTATGGAACAAACAACGAATTTGGCTTCGATTATTTGCGCGATAACATGGCGCGTGAGGTTGATGAATTGGTACAACGCCAACACCACTTCGCTATGGTCGATGAAGTCGACTCGGTCTTGATTGATGACGCGCGAACTCCTCTTATCATTTCAGGACCCGTTTCGAATAGCGACGACAAAGAAGACTTCAATCGCTTCAAACCGCGTGTGGCAGATTTGGTAAAGGCACAAGAAAAGTTGATTTTAGAATTTTTGAACGAAGCCAAACGCCTTTTGAAAGAAGGCAAAGACAAAGAGGCGGCTTTGCCTATCCTACGCGCTTATCGTGGCTTGCCCGAATATAAGCCGCTTATCAAATTTTTGAGCGAACAAGGCGTGAAGGCGATTTTGCAAAGGGTTGAAAATGAGTACCTTTCCGAAAATGCTCGCCGCATGCCCGAAGCCGATGAGCCGCTATTTTTTACCATCGAAAAGAAAAACAATCAGGTGCAGCTTACCCAAAAAGGTATCCAAACGCTGACCAAACAAAACGAAGAAGCGGGCTTTTTTGTCCTGCCTGTCATTGGCGTAGAAATTGCCAAAATAGAAAAGCGGCAGGATTTGGACGAACCGCAAAAGGCGGCACTCAAAGATAAATTGATGCTCGAATACAATGCAAAGGCTTCGCGTATCCACACCGTTTCCCAACTTTTGAAAGCCTATACCCTTTTTGAAAAAGATGTAGATTATATCGTTTCCGAAGATGGCAAAGTCAAGATTGTAGATGAGCAGACAGGGCGTATCATGGAAGGCAGACGCTATTCCGAAGGGCTACACCAAGCCTTAGAAGCCAAAGAAAACGTAGAGGTAGAAGATGCCACCCAAACCTATGCGACAGTTACGCTTCAAAACTATTTCCGTATGTATCACAAATTAGCAGGTATGACGGGAACGGCAGAAACCGAAGCGGCAGAGTTTGGCGAAATCTACAAATTAGATGTAGTCAGTATTCCTACCAACCGCAAAATTTCGCGTTTCGACTTAGAAGACAAAGTTTTCAAGACCGAGCGCGAAAAATTAAGAGCCATTGTAGCCGAAATCAAGGACTGTGTAGAGAAAAAACGCCCCGTTTTGGTCGGTACTACTTCGGTAGAAAAGTCCGAAATTTTGAGCAAGGCTTTGAGCATGCTCAAAATTCCGCATCAGGTCTTGAACGCCAAGCAGCACGCCAAAGAAGCCGAAATTGTAGCCTTAGCAGGTATCCCGGGTACGGTTACGATTGCGACCAACATGGCAGGGCGCGGTACCGACATCAAACTCACGCCCGAAGCAAAAGCCGCAGGCGGTTTGGCAATTATCGGAACGGAACGCCACGAGTCGAGGCGTGTAGATAGGCAGTTGCGCGGTAGGGCAGGTCGTCAGGGCGACCCCGGTAGTTCGCAGTTCTTCGTCAGTTTGGAAGACCCGCTGATGCGCATGTTCGGTTCGGATAAAATTGCTTCTATTATGGATAGACTTGGCTTGCAGGAAGGCGAAGTTATCCAACACTCGATGATTACCAAATCCATAGAAAGGGCGCAGAGAAAGGTAGAAGAAAACAATTTCGGCGCACGCAAGCACCTTTTAGAGTATGACGACGTGATGAACAAGCAGCGCAATGTCATCTATAAAAGACGCAGAAATGCCCTTTTCGGAGAGCGTCTGGATTTGGACTTGATGGAAATTTTCTACCAAATGGCGCGTACTGCCATCACTACCTACAAAGGCGACTATGCTGCCTTCCAACACGCTTGTTACGATTTCTTCGGACTTTTGGAAATAGGCATAGACGAAAACCAATTCCGCACCGAAGAAGAAAGCCGCTTGGTGCAGCTTTTATATCGAAAAGTGTATCAAGATTACAAGGCGAAAAAGCAGGCGATTGCTCAAAAATTGCTTCCTGTCCTCGAATCGGTCTATCAGGAGCGCGGCAAAATCATGCAGCAGGTTACGCTTCTTTTCAATGAATACAACTATATCATTGCCCTGCCTTCCTACCCAAATGCCAACGGCGAGCCAAATAGCTATGCTGCCATTCCCTTTTCAGACGGCAAACGCTATATGAACCCCGTTATCGATGTCAAACGCGCCATCGAGAGCAAGGGGACAAGTTTGATGAAAGAAATGGAGCAAAATATTGTCCTTTCTATCATCGATAACCTTTGGAAAGAGCATTTGCGCGAAATGGACGAGCTACGCAAGCAGGTACAAATGGTGCGTTTCGAGCAAAAAGACCCCCTTGTCGTCTATAAATTTGAAGCCTTCAATCTCTTTAAGCAGCTTATCGCTGATTTGAATGAAGAAGTGGTGCAGTTCCTTTCAAAGGTGCAGCTTCACCAGCAAGACCCTGCCGATGTAGAACGCGCACGCGCCGCCTTTTTGAAACAAGAAAAAGAACGCGCCGAAAGGGAAAAGCAAATGCAAACCAACCAAGCCGAGCGCAGCGGTGAGATAGACCTGCAAAGCGACAACCAAAAAGTTGGAAACACGCAGCCGCAGGAAGAAAAAATAACCCCAAGAACCGTCACCAAAGAGCCAGATAGAAACCAAACCATTAAGGTACGCTATCACAATGGCGAAATTGTGGAAGGCAAGTATAAAAAACTCAAAGCCGACCTCGATGACAATAAGTGCGTCTTGATTTAGGCAACCGTCGACGAGGCTGTTAGCCGTCGTCGAGGTTTT
>NZ_KE383885.1:45196-112448 GCF_000422585.1 Hugenholtzia roseola DSM 9546 | reverse complement strand
GAGAATAGGGGAATTTCATTTGGTTTTTCCCTCGCCCCTCGTCCCTCCTCTCTCGCCCCTGATTAAAAACCCTCTTCCATTAAAACAAGGATTGCAAAATTTAGCTTTGCGAAATATGGGTTTCGTAAAGCTAAAAAAACAAAACCTCGACGACGGCTAACAGCCTCGTCGATGGTTTCAAAAAAAGACCCTTAGATGTTTTTAGCGTCTAAGGGTCTTTTTGTTTTCGGCGGTTTGAAAAAAGCCAAAAAATCTTGTCTTTGGTTTGAAGTGCGAAGCTGGAGCTTCGCGCTACAGAAAAAAACTCGCCTATGGTTTCAAAAATTGTGGTTTAAATCTGAATCCCCATTTTTTGCATCAAAAAAACGGCGTTGGTATTCTGACAAATGCCTTCCGAAATTTTGTAGGGATAGTGTAGCCCTTCGGCAACGTTTTCTACTTCGAAGGCATAGTTTTTAATTTGGTTTGGAAAATCGTTTATCAAATTTCCTAAGGCGACATCGTGTGAGGCGATAACAGAGGCAGCAGGGAGTTTTAAAAGCTGTTTGATGACGGCTTCCGAGCCTAAATATCGGTCTTTGGAGTTTGTGCCACGCAGGATTTCGTCTAATAGAATGAGGTGAGGGCGTTTTGTTTGGAGGGTGTCCAAAATCTGTTTGAGGCGTTTGAGTTCGGCAAAAAAGGAGGAAGTGCCATCTTGCAGGGAGTCTATGATGCGCATGCTGGTAAAAATTTCGAGGGGGCGGTACTCAAAATGGCTCGCGGGCAGGGGTGCGCCCAAATTTGCCAAGACGGTATTGATGCCTAAGGTTCTCAAAAAGGTGCTTTTGCCCGCCATATTTGCCCCTGTGATAAGGGCGACTTCGCCTAAACGGTTGAGGGTGAAATGATTGCTAACGCGCTGATTTTCAGGAATAAGGGGGTGAGCGATGTCGGTAGTTTTGAGGATAGGTTCTTGCGAAAAAGTGGGGTAGTGGTAGTTGGGGTGGTTGAAGGCAAAGGAAGCAAGGCTCATCAAAGCCTCTGTTTCGGCTAAGGCTTCGAGCCAAAGGGGGACTTTTTGCTGATAGGCGGTGCGCCAATTTTCTAAGGCAAGGGCAAGTTGTATGTCCCATAGAAAGAGTCCGTTTAGGATAACAAAGGCAAAACCATTGAACCTATATTCAAATAAGTTTAATTTTTTTAATAAATAGGTGGCGGCTAACTTACTTCCTTTTAGATTTTGTTGTATTTTTTGTAGGCTTGGGCTTTCAAAATTTTGCTGTTCTATGATTTGCCATAGGGTCGCACACTTTTGTAGGAAAGCAATATTTTTTCCTACGCCTTGATAAACAGTAAGCAATTTTTTCTGAAAAAGTCCTATCAAAACTAATTGTAAGATGGAAAAATTGATAGAAAAGCTATATGAAATCTGACCTAAAATAGCAGCAATCCAAGCAAGAATTGTAAGAAGTGGCAAAGCCCATCTTAGGACTTGCAGGAGCAGAAAGCTATTTTTTTGGGTAGGAAAAGCAGGCTCATTTTGTAGCCAAGTATTTAAAACGGTTTGCTCTTGCGCGTTTTCTTCGGAAAGGTGGGCGGTGGTCTGAAAATGCAGGCGTAGGTCGGTTTTTTGTGCCAATTCCTGAATGGCTTGCTGTCGTTGGGTCAGGATTTGGGTATCGAGAGAAGGAAATCGCAGCCATTGGGCTAATCTTTTTTCGCCTAATAGGGTATGAGTACGGCTTAGAAAGGAAAAAAGGCTGCCCTTCCCAAAAATATCCAAATCGCGTGTGTAGGGGTGTAGGGAATCGAGATAGGCTTCGCCTGTGGGTAGGTTATCAAATTGATATTGAAGTCTTTGTTTTTCTGCTTCAATAAGAGTGCGTTTTTTTTGAAAATATAAAAATTGTTTTTTTACCTTTTGATGTATCACAACAAAGACAAGAAAAAGTATAAGCCCTGCAAAACCAGCGACACTTGCGCTTATCCAACTCAAATCAGAGAGGAGCAAGACCCCTACCAGCGTAGCAAGGAAGGTCAGGATACGCAAGATAACCCACATTTGTAGTTGTTTTTTTTTAGTAGAGTAGCCTTTTTCAGCTTCTTTTTGGTAGGAAAGGTATAAATCCATTGCGGTTTGGTCTGATTAGAAAGGGCAAAGCTATGTTAAAGGCAAGAAAAATACAAGAAAAGCCGAATCGGGCTTTTGAGAATTGAAAGTTTTTTCTTTATTTGGGCTTCCAAAACGGCACCAAAAAAAGCAGAGCAGTTTTTCAGTTGCCAAAAGGGTTTCTTTTTGGGTGCGAGTCGTTTTGGTGTCGCTGCCCCTTTCAAATAAAAATACAACGAAAACAGGTGAAAGAGTTATTACAAAAATATACCAATGAGCAGTCGCGTTTTTTAGTCATCAATGGGACGCTCCTTCATTACCGCATCGAGGGCGAGGGCGAGCCGATATTGCTCCTGCATGGCTCTTTTTCTTCGTTGCACACTTTCGACGCTTGGGCAGAGATGCTTTCTAAGCAGTATCGCGTTGTGCGCCTCGATATAGTGGGTTTTGGGCTGACGGGTCCTAATTCTGAAAATCGCTACGATATGGAGCATCATCTTTTCTACCTCAAAACTTTTGTAGATGCCTTGGGGATAAAAGAGTTTTATTTGGGGGGTAGTTCTTTGGGGGGCTGGTTGGCTTGGGAATTTACCCTGCGCTACCCCTCTTATGTTCGCAAGCTCATTCTTTTGGGTGCGGCGGGCTTTTTAGAACCCAATAACATTCCGCTGCCTTTCAAAATGGCGCGAACACCGCTTTTCGGCAGGGTGATAAAATATGTGGTGCAGCGCAATATCTTAGAACAATTTGTGCGCGAAGTCTATTACAATCAAGACAAAGTTACCGAGCCGCTTATCACGCGCTACTACGACCTTTTCACGCGCGAAGGCAATCCCGAAGCGTTTTTAATTATGGTCAATGAAAAATTTAAGGACAATACCAAGAGTTTGAAACAGATTAACATTCCTACCTTAATCTTATGGGGGCGCGAAGATAAGTGGATACCTGTTCAGAACGCAAGGCGTTTTCATGATGCCATTCCACACAATCGCATGCTTATCTATGAGCGTGTAGGGCATCTGCCGATGGAGGAAATTCCTTTACAGACGGGTAAGGCTTTGTTCAAATTTTTGCAGGAAAAAGACTAAAATTTTCATTCAATCAGGTAGGAATAAGGTACTGCCTTGTCCGAATTTGTATTGAAATAAAATTTGAAAATACAAGCCTTTTATTAAACTTTAATCTGACTGCCTTCGCGCTTTCCTCTACTTTCTCTGTGTTCTAAAATGTGTATTTTCCGAATCCTAAAATGATGATGAAAACAAAAAAAATCCTTTGGTTTTGGCTTGCCTATTGGCTCTTTGGCGCATTGCAAGCCCAATCTCTGCCTACCGAAAGGCTAACGGCATCAGCTTTGCAGCTCAAAATCAGGCACTTACAAACCACAGGGCGCGTGCTTTATGTGGCAGCGCACCCCGACGACGAAAATACGCGCTTGCTGACGTATTTGGCAAACGAAAAAGGCTTCGAAACGGCTTATCTTTCCCTAACACGCGGCGATGGCGGTCAGAATCTTATCGGAGAGCAGCAGGGCGTAGAAGTTGGGCTAATTCGCACGCACGAACTTTTGGCGGCGCGGCGCGTAGATGGCGCACAGCAGTTTTTTTCCACCGCCAACGATTTTGGCTACTCTAAAAGTCCCGAAGAAACTTTGCAGATTTGGGACAAAGAAAAGGTGTTGTCTGATGTCGTTTGGCTCATTAGAAAATTCCGCCCTGATGTCATCATTACCCGTTTTTCGCCTACTTTGGGCGGCACACATGGGCATCATACGGCTTCGGCGCAGTTGGCTTTGGAGGCTTTCGAAAAAGCCGCCGACCCTACCGTTTTCCCCGAACAGTTGAAAGAAGTGCAGATTTGGCAGCCCAAGCGCATTTTTTGGAATACTTCTTCGTGGTTTTTCCGAAACAATGACTTCAAAGAAAGCGATTTTCTAAAACTCGACATCGGGCTTTACAATCCGCTTTTAGGGCTTTCCTATGGCGAAATTGCAGGCAGAAGCCGCAGTCAGCACAAAAGTCAGGGCTTTGGCGCGGCAGAATTTAGGGGTGAGATTTTGGAATATTTCCAACTTTTGGCAGGCGAAAAACCGCAAACCGATATTTTCGAAAACCTCGACTTTTCATGGCAAAGGATTCACACGCCCGAAAAAGAGGCAAATGACAAGCAAAACTTACAAAAAATAGCGACCTTAGAACAAAAGGTAGCTCAAATTTACCAAACGTATCGCGCCGATTCGCCGCAAGATAGCATAGAGCCACTTTTAGAGCTTTTAAAAGCCTTAGAAACCTTGCCCGATAATTTTTATAGAAATAAAAAAATCAAGCAAATAGAAGAAATTATTTTGCACTGTGCAGGGATTTATGTAGAAGCACTGACCCCAGAGGCGTATCTTGCCGCAGGCGACTCTTTGAAGGTGCAGGCAAATCTTATCAAAAGGCTGCCCGTAGAATTGAAGTGGAAAGAGGTCTGTCTGCTTTTTGCCGATAAAGAGGAGCTAAATTATTTGGGCAGTTGTGTTTTCAATCCTGAACTGAATAAAAATTCGGAATTTAAACTACAAACCTTACTACCTGCCGATTTTCCCCTTTCACAGCCTTATTGGTTGGAAAAGGAGGGTACTTTGGGCATGTTCGAAGTGGCAAGGCGCGATTGGATAGGCGAACCCGAAAATCTGAACCCTATTTTTGTGCGTTTTGTCTTAGAAATTGGCAAGGGTGAAAATAAGCGAACTTTTACCGTTGATAGGAATATTTACCAAAAAACGACCGACCCTGTGCGCGGTGAATTGCATCTACCCCTTCGCATTGTGCCGCCTGTTAGTGTTTCTTTTTCGGAAAGCAGCCTTATTTTTACTCAAAATCAGCCCAAACGCCTCAAAGTTACACTTAGGGCGCAGCGCGACGGCACAAAGGGCAGACTCTTTCTCAAAAATTACTTCGATTCGCCCGAAGCCGTAAGTCCTGATATGATTTATTTTCAGATTGCGCCCCAAAGTTTGGGTTTTGATTTTGCCAAAAAAGGACAAGAAAAAAGTTTTTGGATAGAGGTTACACCACCAAAGGGATTGCGTCAGAATTTGCTAACGGCAGAGGTGCAGTTGCAGGGTTTGGCGGCAAATGAATTTGCAAGTCCGATAGAAGGGCGCAATTTTACCAAAATTAGCTATGAACATTTGCCCGAAATTGTGTATTTTCCGCAGGCAAAGGTAAAACTTTTGCGTCCCGACCTTACCTTGATTCCGCTGCAAAAAGAAGCCCCTAATTCGGAAAAAAAACAAAATTATAGCCGCAAGATTGGCTATGTCAGAGGCGCAGGCGATAAGGTAGCCCAAGCCATCGAGGGAATGGGATACGAAGTCGTGATGTTGGATTTGCCTAACCTTTCTTTGGAGGAGTTGGCTGGTTTTCAGGCGATTGTGGTAGGGATTCGCGCCTTCAATACACAAGATTTTTTGGCTACCCAAAACGAAAAACTTTGGCTTTATGCCCAAAATGGCGGACGCTTGATTATCCAATACAACAATAGTTATGATTTAGTTACAAAAAAAATAACGCCCTACGATTTACAACTTTCGCGCGATAGAGTAACGGAAGAAAAAGCCCAAATAGAGATTTTAGAACCCCAACACCCCATCTTACAAAGTCCCAACGTCATTACGGCTGCCGACTTCGAGGGTTGGGTGCAGGAGCGCGGACTCTATTTCCCCAACACTTGGGACAACGCCTTCACGCCACTTTTGCGCATGCAAGACAAGGGCGAAACCCCCAAAGAAGGTGCGCTTTTAGTGGCAAACTATGGCAGAGGGCTTATTGTGCATACCAGTCTTTCGTGGTTTCGACAGCTTCCTGCGGACGTAGTGGGCGCGTATCGCCTTTGGGCAAACCTATTGGCTGCGCCACTGCCCTAAAAAAAATAGACGTTTTTATAGTTTTTTAAAAATTTTGAAATTTTTGGTTTTCTATTTGGCGTTTTTACAACGGTCAGAAGGTCAAAAAATGGGGTTTTGTGCTTGGTGAAAACCTGCTGAACCCCCACCCTGCCCTCCCCCCATAGGGGAGGGTTCGAAAACCAAATCATTTTTTTATGCGAGCATAAAAAAATGATACCGAATAAAAGCCCCTCCCTTTGGGGCAGTGATGTTAAATTCTAAAAATCAGGTGCAAATGTAGGGACAAGGCATTGCCTTGTCCTATGCCCCAAACCCTAAGGGTCTTGAAGACCCTTAGGGTTTAAGTCCAAATTTTATTTTGTGTCAAAAAAATGGGTTAGCGTATCGGCTTTCCTTTGATAAATACTTGTTCTATCCAATCAGACCCAAAACTATAAGGCAGGAACGCCAAAGAAGGGACTTTTTGGGTCAGAATAAAATTTGCCTCTGCGCCTTTGCCAATCACGCCATGCGATTTTTCTAAGCCTAAGGCAAAGGCAGCGTTGTAGGTCAGGGCATTGAGAGCCTCTTCGGGTAGCATTTTCATCTGAATACAAGCCAAAGCCATCACAAAGGGCAAGTTGCCCGAAGGTGAGCTACCCGGATTGTAGTCGGAAGCCAAAACGATAGGCAGATTTGCCTCCAAAATCTTGCGAGCAGGCGCGTAGGGTAGGCGTAGGAAAAAAGCGGTGCTGGGCAGCAAAGTAGGCAGCGTTTGGCTTTTTTGCAGGGCTTCGATTTCCGCTTCGCCTACAAATTCGAGGTGGTCGACGCTCACTGCGCCATATTTGGCACCTACCTGCACGCCGCCAGAGTAGTCCAATTCGTTGGCATGGAGGCGCAACTGCAAGCCCAAATCGGTGGCTTTTATCAAAATCGTTTCCGTTTCTTGGGGTGTAAAAAAGCCTTTATCGCAAAAAACATCACAGTAGTCTGCCAATTTTTCTTCGGCTACGGCAGGGAGCATTTCTTCCAAAATCATAGCCATATATTTTTGGCGCGATACTTCGCGAGGAAAGGCGTGCGCTCCCAAAAAGGTAGTCTTGACGGCAATGGGCGAATGGGCTTTAATTTTTTGGGCGACGCGCAAAATTTTGAGTTCGTCGGGCGTGGTGAGTCCGTATCCGCTCTTGATTTCCACAGCCCCCGTTCCCAAGCGCATAATTTCTTCGAGCCGCTGCCAAGCCTGCTCAAAAAGTTCGTCTTCGGAAGCGGCTTGCAGTTTTTTGGCAGAATTGAGGATACCGCCGCCTCTTTTAAAAATTTCCTCATACGAAAGCCCTTTGATTTTATCTACAAATTCGGCTTCGCGGCTGCCTGCATAAACCAGATGGGTATGCGAATCTACAAAGGTAGGCATGACCATTTTGCCTGTCGCCTCTATTTTTTCGTCTGCCTCAAAATATGCCGCAGGGCAGTCTTGCATCTTACCCCAATCGGCAATTTTGCCATCTACTAAGTAGAGAAAGGCGTTCTCGATTTGTGGCAAAAAAGCCATCTGCACGCCTTTGCGCGGTAGTAGGGTCGCTTTTTGGGGAGTTTCTTCTACCTGCAAAAGGTTTTGAATCTGATAGAGCAGTGTGGTCTTCATGGGAAAAGTGAAAATGATAGGTTTTTTTAACAAAGGTAAGAAAAGAAAATCAAAACGTTTTGTCGAACTTTGCGTTTTAAGGCAGTAGCCAAAGCGATAGGCGGCGGCTACCTTTCCTACCACTCCCCTTTTATTCTAATTCTTACCTCACTTGTTGTGATTTGAAAAGGCTTCTACAAAAAAAGTGGCGTTTTTTTTCAAATCCTTCTTTTTCTTTACTATGTCGCTTTCTTCTTTTACCTCCTCTCTTCCTACCGATACTACCCAAACCCCAAACGGACGCTATCTGGTGGAAAAAATTAGTTTCACGCAGGCACAGGCTTTTTCGCCTCTTTTTCTCGATTTTATGGAAAGGGCAAAGGCAGTGCGCCCCTTTTACCATCGAGGGTCGGAAATAGCCGACTTCGCAGCCCAAATAGAGGAAAAAAAGCGCGATTTTAGTGCTGAAAAAAGGCAAGTTTTGGTAGAAACCCTACAAAAGCAGTATCAGGGTTTGCCCAACGCACCTACCGAATTGATAGCCGCCTTGAAAGACGAAAACACTTTCACCGTAACGACAGGGCATCAGCTCAATATCTATTCGGGTACGCTATATTTTCACTACAAAATCTTGACGGTGATTGCCTTAGCCCAAAAATTAGCGGCGGCTTTTCCGCAGTACCGTTTTATTCCGCTCTATTGGCAGGCGAGCGAAGACCACGATTTAGCCGAAATACAGTCTATCGAGGTTTTTGGAAAAACTTATACTTGGCAGACTTCACAGAAAGGCGCAGTCGGGCGCATGCATACAGAGGGTTTGGAGCAGGTAGGTCAGGCAATTCTCTCTGATTTTCAGGGTATTAGTCAGGCGCAATTAGAACCCTATTGGAGTGCTTATCAAAACGCGCCCACTTTGGCAAAGGCTACCCAAGCCTACGTCCATGCCCTTTATGGTCAGAAGGGGCTTTTGGTCTTAGATGCCGACGAGCGCGAACTCAAACGGCTTTTCGTTCCCTATCTGCAAGAAGATTTGTTTGAGCAAGTAGCCGAGCAGCGCGTTGGAAAGCAAACCGCCGACCTTTTAGAGGCAAATGATAGGGGGGATAGAAACTACAAGGCACAAATTCATGCCCATGCCGTCAATCTTTTTTATATGGAAGGGCAAATACGCGAGCGCATTGTCAAAGACCAAGACGAGGCAGGCAAGCCTATTTTTAAGGTCAGAAATACGGATTTGGTCTTTTCAAAAGCCGAAATAGAACAACTCTTACACCACAATCCCGAAAGATTTAGCCCTAATGTGGTCTTACGCCCTTTGTATCAAGAAGTGATTTTGCCAAATCTTTCCTACACAGGCGGGCCGGGCGAGTTTGCTTACTGGTTACAGCTCAAATCGCTTTTCGATTCGAGTCAGATTCCTTTTCCTATTTTAGTGCCGCGCAATTTCGCGCTCATTGTTCCCAAGCATCAGGTTTCGCGCAAGGAAAAATTGGGCATCTCTTGGGCAGAGCTATTTTTAGATATGGACACGCTGCGGATTCAATTTGTGGCAAACCAAGCCGCCGAATTATTAGATTTTAGCCAAGAGGAAGCAAATCTAAACCAACTCTTTGAAGCCATCAAGACCAAAGCCGAAGCCATCGACAAAAGTTTGGGCGGCTTTGTTGCGGCGGAGGCACAAAAAACGCTCAAAAGTCTGGATAACATTGCCAAAAGGTTGCGCAAAGCCGAAGAAAGTCGCCAACAGGTAGCGATTAAACAGTTGGAAGGGCTAAAAGAAAAACTCTTTCCCAAAGGCAATTTGCAGGAACGGGTAGAAAATATATTGAGCTTTTCACTCAATCAGCCCGATTTTTTAGCAGAAATTGGAGCAGAATTAGACCCTTTTGCGCCATTTTTCTATATTTTTGCCGAACAAAACTCCGAACCGCAAAATTCCAGTCCCGATGTCAAGTCGTAGGGGTTTCCCCCTCGATGTTGCGTCTTTTTCTAAGAAATAAAAAACCTAATTTGCGTGCAAAAGGTTATGCAATAGCTTTTCGCTACGTCAGACCTTTTGCCACTTTCAAATCTACAAAGTTTTTTACTATTTCAATATCCTTCTTTTTTACCCTATTCAACCTTCAAATGGAACAACTTATCAACGAAAAAACTGCCGCTCAACAAAGCAAACAGATTTTCAACAATCCGCTTTTGGAGAAGCTCACGCGCACACATATTGCTGTGCCATTGGTAATTTTTTATGTTACAGCAGCCGTTTTGATGTACTATGGTAGCCTCTACTCGTCGCTTACGTGGAAGGAATTAGTGCCTGTTTTTATTGCCTCTTTCTTTCTTTTTACGTTGGTAGAATATTTGGTACATCGCCATGTGTTTCACATGTTGCCCACTACGAAGATGAAAGCTTGGATTGCCTACAATTTTCATGGCGTGCATCACGATTATCCAAAAGATAAGACGCGCCTTGTTATGCCGCCTGTGGTGAGCGTTTTGTTGGCTACGATTCTTTTTTCAGTTGCCTATCTTAGCATTGGCGATTGGGCGTTTGGCTTTATTCCGGGTTTTATTTCGGGCTATGCTTCTTATTTGGCGGTACATTATATCGTGCATGCGATGCGTCCGCCTAAAAATTTCTTGAAAGTCCTTTGGGTGCATCATGGGATTCATCACTACAAAGACAGCGAAGCCGCTTTTGGCGTTTCTTCACCACTTTGGGATTGGATTTTTCGCACTATGCCTAAAAAAACGTACAAATAAGAAAAGACTCAAAAATAGTTTGGTGTCTAAAAAAGCGAATCCACTTATCGGGTGGGTTCGCTTTTTTTCTGGTAACAAAATCTTGGATAACTTCGATAACTTTTCAGACTTTGATAATTTTTAGATTTGACCTTTAAAAACGGGAGTGGCTGCCCCAATAAGGTAGATGTTTTCAAAATGGTCGCCTTTTTTTTCAAAACTCACTTCTAATTTTCCCCCTAAAACCTCAACTTGAATTGGACTTTTCAAACCCTCTTTTTCAAAAGCCGCCAACGCGCAAGCCGTAACCCCTGTGCCACAAGAAAGTGTTTCGTCTTCTACGCCTCTTTCGTAGGTACGCACGCGCAGGGCATTGTTGCCGATTTGTGCCACAAAATTGACATTGGTGCCACCTTCAAATCGTGAGTCGTGGCGAATGGCTCTGCCTTTTTCTACCACTTCAAAATGTTCTAAAATTTCTGCCTTTTCCAAAAAGGCTACATAGTGAGGCGAACCTGTGTTTAAAAAATAATAGGCAGGCATCAAATCGTCTGCTCCCTGCTCGATTTGGCTTACAGGGTTCATTTTCAAATGCACTTTTAGTTCATTTTCTTGGCTGCTTTTATTGTTTTCTTTTTCTATAAAAGCCTGATGCAGTCCGTCGTAAGCCAAAAAAGTAGTTTCTCTTTCTATGATACCCAAAAAATGGGCAAAGGCTACGGCACAGCGTCCGCCATTGCCACACATCGAACCCAAATTGCCGTCAGCATTAAAATAAACCATTTCAAAATCTATTTTTTTAGCCGCTGCCTTGTCGCTTATCTTTTGAGAGGGCGCGTTTTGTATCAAAATTAAGCCATCTGCCCCAATGCCAAAACGTCGATGACAAAGGTGTGTAATCCATTGCTGCCTATTTTTTGTAGGGAAAGGCGAAGCAAAATCAAGCCCTCTGTTGTCTATCAGGATAAAATCGTTTCCTGTGCCTTGATATTTGTAAAATTCTATGCTCATTTTTTTTATGAAAATTTTATGATTTTTTTACAAAAAGAAGTTTTGTTTTTTGATGATTTTGAGAAAATGACTTTCTTGCTCCTTTCAGAAAGCAAGATAGCGAAAAAAAAGAGAGTGAGAAAATAGGCGGCGTGCTTTCTAAGTAGTCTTATTCTGAAAAAAAATTAAACCTATCAAAGTCTTGGTGCAGGACTTGAATTTTTATCGTCTTTTTCTTACATTTGTAAGTACAAAATACTTGGCGTAGCTTCTTATTGCTTCTTATTTTTGCTTCTGCCGCTCATTGTGCCTTTACACCCACTACCTAACATTTGTGTTTTTTAAAGCCAAACGACCATCTAAACTTCTTGAAAATGAAATACCTGCTTATTTTTTGTAGCCTTTTTGCTTTTTTAGGGCAGACAAAGGCACTTTTGGCACAAACTACTCCCTTTGAAAAGGCGGAGAGTCAGAAAAATAGGGTACAATATCGCAGTTTTGAGTGGGAATTTTATGCCTCCGACAATTTCGACGTTTATTTTTATGGGGGAAATGAAAGTTTGGCGCGACTTACCGCCCAATATGCCGAAGCCGAATTTCCGCGTCTGACCGATTTGCTTGGCTTTTCGCCTTATAGCAAGATTCGAATTTTTGTCTATCAGTCGGTAGAAGATTTGCAGCAAAGCAATATCGGGATTCAGGAGCAGGGATTTAGATTAGGCGGGCAAACTAATTTTGCAAAATCAGTAGTCGAAATTGCCTTTACCACAGATAGGGAAGCCTACCACAAGCAGCTCACGCGCGAGGTCGCTGATATGATGCTTTTCGAGATGCTTTATGGGGGCAATATTCGCGAGGTCTTACAGAGTTCGTATTTCCTAACGCTGCCCGATTGGTTTATTGCGGGGGCTTCTGCCTATGCCGCCGAAGGGTGGAGCTTGGAAATGGACAATTTTATTCGCGTCAATATTCACAACAAAAAGATAAAAAATATAGACAATTTTTCTAATATAGAGGCGCGTTTGGTAGGGCAGTCCATTTGGAATTATTTGGCAGAAAGTTATGGGAAAAACACAATTTCTAACGTTTTAAACCTAACACGTATCGTGCGAAACGAGCGGAGCAGTATTCAAAATACGCTTGGTATCAATTTTTCAGAATTTATCGACCGCTGGTATGAATTTTACAAAAAACAAAACGAACCACTATTTGCCCAACTTGTAAAGGCAAATCAGGTCTTAAAATTCGAAAGCAAAGCCTTGCAGCGCAAACAGTGGGAATTTTCACAAATTTCGCTTTCGCCCTATGCTACACACGCTGCTGCGGTGCGACATAAGGACGGAAAGTATGAAGTTTTGGTTCAGGATTTATCTAATAAAAAAGAAGAAATTGTACTCAAAGCGGGTATTTATGTAACCAATCAGGTTTCTAATCCGCATCTGCCTTTGGTGGCGTGGCATAAAAAATCGCAAAATCTACTTTGCATTTTTGTAAAAAATGGAAAGTATTATGCACAAATTTATTCCTTGCTCGAATCAAAAGCCATCAAGGTAGAAGCCCTTTCTAATTTGGACAATTTGGGCAGTTTGAAACAAATCGACTGGGCAGAAAATGGCGAAGACCTCGTGTTGGCGGCTACCCAAAATGGGCAGAGCGACCTTTTTCTATACAATCTTTCGTCTAAAAGTTTGAAAAATCTTACACAAGACAGGTTTGATGAAAAAGACCCTGTTTTCAAAGACGATAAAACGCTGCTTTATGTTTCGAATGAACAACAGGAGGAAATTTTGCAGCAAGCCGAAGCCTTTCGCGAGCAACTTTCCATTTTTCATCTCTACGAACTTGATTTGACAAACAAGCGCAAAACGCCGCTAACCAATCTAACTTCACAGATTGCACAACCCAGCCTCGACGAAAAGGGACAAATTTTCTGCCTTAGCAATCAGACAGGTATCAATCAACTTTACCGTTTCGAGCCTAATGATAAAAGTTTGATACAACTCACGAATTGGGCAGCCGCGATAGAAGATTACAGTTTTTCTAACCAAAAATTGATTTTATTATTGCGAAAAGAAGAAAAACGCCTGCCTTTTCTTTTTGAAAACATAAGTCTTGAAAACAGCACCTTTACCCCTAAATCGGCTGCACAATCGTTACAAGATTTGCGACTTCTAACCAAAATAAAAGAACTTAGGCGCAAACAAGAAGATAGAAAGGCAGAGCAAAATGAAGGGAAAATAGAGAAAAATCAGCAAATAGAAAAAGAGAAAATCATTGATAATCAGGCAGATAGTACCCAAAAAGTAACCGTTCAGGACACAACTTCCTATCAATTTGATACCTTCGGAAAAAAGGGAAAGGCTACGGTTCGCCTGCTGAAAGACTACGACTATTTCGCCAAACGTGCCGCCTCGGATAGTTTGCCCGACTTGCGCCTGCGTGGGGCTTATCGTTATGAAAGTAAATTTAGTATTGACCGTACAGTTACCACTTTTGCCTTCGATGCCCTTCGCAATTTCGGATTGCTTTTTGAGATGGGCATGGCAGACGACTTGGAAAATCACCGCTTTGACATGGGACTTTTCGTTACGGGAATCCTCAATTTTAGCAGTGGCATGGTTTATGGCGAATATCAATATCTGAAAAATAGATTAGACTATGGTGCAAGGATAGAACGTTTTGGGTACAGTTTTGCGACAACTTTGTATTCACAACAGTATAGCCTGATGCGTTTTTCGCCCAAAGTTGCTTATCCTATCAATATCACAAGCCGCATAGAGGTTTCGCCTTTCTTTGCCCAAACCCTTTTTAATACCAGCAGCGAAGCCGACCCCGCCATTCAAGCCTTTCCAAAAGTGGTGCGAAATTATGCAGGATTGCGACTTGAAGCCATTTTCGACAACAGACTCACCACAGGCGCGAATACCTACAAGGGAACTTTCCTCAATGCCAAAATAGAGCAATATGTTGGAAGAAATGCTACCAGCTTTGCTTTTTTACATTTAGAAGGCAAACATTACATCAAACTTTTCAAAAACATTACTTGGGCAATGCGCTTGGCTTATGGCAGTTCCTTCGGACAAGCACCGAAAACCTACCGTTTGGGCGGAGTCGATAATTGGGTCTTTCAGCGGCAGCCCGACCCTACGGAAGTAGCCCAAGAAGACCCCTTTTTCCTCGATTTGCGCAATCCTGATGCCTACCAGAATGATTATAGCGATTATCTATTTTTGCAATATGCTACGCCTTTGCGTGGTTTTGACTATAATGCGCTTTTTGGTACAAATTATTTACTTACCAATTTAGAACTGCGGATTCCCTTCTTAGACGTTTTTTATCACAAAAGCGTGCGTTCTAAATTTTTACAAAACTTACAACTTATTGCCTTTACCGATATAGGTTCGGCATGGACAGGCATTTCACCCTTCAATGAGCAAAACGCCCTCAATACGATAGAAATTGGTGGCAATGCAGGTGAGCCTTTTTATGCACGTGTTTCCAATTTTAAAGACCCTTTCTTGTGGGGCTATGGTGTTGGGGTGCGCTCGAAGATATTAAACTATTTTGCCAAGTTTGATGTCGCTTGGGGCGTTGATGACCAAGTGAGGTCGGGGGCAAAGTTTTATTTTAGTTTAGGATATGATTTTTAAAGAACTACTATGATACTTTTTGTTTCTAATTTCAAATCTAATTCTACTTGCCTTGTGTCCATTACCTTGCCTTTTTCACTCAAATTGTATCTGTTGGCAGAAGACCTCATTCGCACTGTACCACAACTACTGGCGGCACAGCGCAAAGCCTACTTAGGGGCAGGCGTGGCGGTATTGCTCTCGGTGCTGCTCGCTTTTATCGTAGCACAAGCGATTCCTTACGGAAAGGGGCGGCGTAGCAAGGCAAACCTTTATCGCCGAATTTGGTTTCTTATGATAGGGCTTGTGCCGCCGATAGGGTACTTTTTGTACCTCTTTTTCTTTTTTATCTCCAAGATAAAGAAACGCTATTGGCAGCATGAATTTACCAACACAGCTTTTTATTCGGTCTTGTTTATCTTTTTGGGTTATTTCCTGCTTTCCTATTTTTTGGGTAGGACGCTGAAAAACTCAAAATTTGGTGAGATTTTCAAGTTTTAGTATCAAATAGCCTTAGCCTATTATCAAGTATTTGAAAATCGAGGCTTTGCAGAGATTTATCTGTATCCTGAAAGGCGTATTGGGAAACTTCTTTTTCTACACATTATCAGAAAAATTATGAAAACAAAAAGAAATTGGCTTTTATTTTTTATCTGTCTAACAACCTTTTTGCATACGGCTTGTTATTCTTCTCAAAATCAATCCACAACTACCTTGGATATGCAAACAAATCTTGATACAACCCAGCTCGATACCCTAACCTTGGGGGCAGGCTGCTTTTGGTGTGTAGAAGCCGTTTTTCAGCGCGTCGAGGGCATCGAAAAAGTGGTTTCGGGTTATATGGGGGGGAGCTTGAAAAACCCCACTTATCGCGAAATTTGCACAGGGCGCACAGGGCATGCCGAAGTGGTGCAGCTCTTTTATAATCCCACCAAAATTAGTGTAGCCGAAATTTTGGCTATCTTTTTTGGCACGCATGACCCCACAACGCTCAATAGGCAAGGGGCAGATGTAGGAACGCAATACCGCTCTGCTATTTTTTACCACAGTCAGGCACAGGCACAGACGGCTACGCAAATTGTGGCAGAATTGGAAAAGGAAAAGATTTTTCCCGACCCTATCGTAACGGAAATTACGCCTGCGGCAGCTTTTTACAAGGCAGAGGATTATCACCAAAATTATTACAATGAAAACCAAAGTCAGCCCTATTGCAACTTTGTGATAACGCCTAAGATTGAAAAGTTGAAAAAATATTTTGCGGAAAAGCTAAAAAAATAGCAAAGGCGGCAATTTAGGCAGGATTTTGTTTAGAAATTTGAAAGCGGCAAAAAGGCAGCTATGAAGGCTTGCTTTTTTGCCGATTTTAGTTTTTTGGGTTTTTTGGCTTATCTTTGCGATAAGATAGCTACTTTTTGGGTCTTTGCTTCGGCTTGTTTGTAGGTCTGAAGTGGGACTTTTGAAGTTCTCCCTCACTCCTTTTTCCGAATGAATATGAAGTTTTATCTTTTGCCTTTGTTTCTGTTTTTGCTTTTTGTGCATCAAGCTTGTGGGCAACCTGCACCTACCGAAACGGTGCGTTTGGAGATGCTACCCAGCTCTGCCGATACGCTTCGCTACGATTGGCTCAAACCGCGCTATAATTTGTTGCAATTTTATAGCAAAAAAGCAATAGAGAATTTTCATCAGAAATGGAAACAAAGCCATCACCAGAAGCTATCTATCGCGCATTTTGGCGATTCGCACTTGCAGCCCGATATTTTTCCGGGGCAGCTTCGCAAAAGGCTTCATGCCCTACATGGCGATGGGGGCAGAGGTATTATGTTTGCCTACTCCACAGCCAAGACCTATTCTTCTATTGCCTACAAAACGGCGCACACAGGGGTTTGGCAGGCAGAACGCGCCCTGACGATTAAGCCCAAATTGCCGTTGGGCATTTCGGGCATGGCGGCACGCACGACACAGGCAGGTGCAACTTTGCAGTTTGTTTTTGAAAAAGAAGTTCCCGAACATTACGATATGGTCAAGATTTTTTGCCAACAAAAACGCAGCACCTTCGACCTTATCCTACAAATAGACGACACTGAAATTCCCATCAGTCTGGACTCGTCCGATGTCGCCTATCCCTTTGTGGCAATTCCGATTCCCAAAATACACAAAAAAATTGTACTTAAAACGGTACAAAATCATCAAGACGAAAACGAATTTGAGTTTTATAGCCTTAGTTTAGAATCCTCAGCAGATAAGGGCGCGATTCTGCACAATGGCGGCGTAGGGGCGGCGCGTTATCAGTCGCTTTTATACCAGAGCCTTTTTCCAGAGCAGCTTCCTGCCTTAGAACCCGATTTGGTTATTTTAGATTTTGGTACAAATGATATTTTATATTACGATAAAATAGACGAACATTTAGAGGCAGAAATTCGCCAAATTATCGCCCTGATTCGCCAGAAGACTCCACAAAGTGCCATTTTGCTCACAACGGCACACGATTTATATTGGAAAGGCAAGAACGTAAAATCGGGGCGTGCTTTTGCCGAGCTAATTCACAAAATTGCAAAAGATACGGATTGTATCGTGTATGATTGGTATTGGATTTTTGGAGGTAGTAGGGTGATGGCAAATTGGGCAGAGGTAGGGTTGGCACAAAAAGATAAAATCCATTTGAGCGCGTCGGGTTCGCGTTTGAAAGGCGATTTGCTTTTTGAAGCCATGAACAACACGATGGTTTGGCTGGAAGAACACAAAGAGGCGCAGTCTTTTGTCTTTGATGTGAGTAAAGAATTTGAGAGCGTAACGGCACAACTTCCGCTTTATGCCCAAACAAGCAAGGGAAACATTGGCACAACCAAGAGCCAACAGCAGGCACAAAAACAGACTCCTTCTAAAAGCCAGACCCTTGCCAAGACGCAAACCAAACCGCACTCACACACAATTAAATGGGGCGAAACCCTTTCACACATAGCACTTCGCTATGGCGTTACGATTTCACAGCTTAAAAAGTGGAACAAACTCGCAGGCGATAAAATTCGGGCAGGGCAGAAACTCATTATTTACACCCAAAAAATATTGAGATAGTGCCACAAAACTGCAAGCGGATTTCCTAAGTTTTCGCAGCGACGCATTTGGCACTTGTGCAGGAGAGGGTAAAAAATCCTTTTCCTGCCACTTTTTAGGTCGGAAAATGCCCAAAATTCAAATGAAAAAACTATCTTTGGAAACTGAAAAAGCCTAAAACTTATCAGAAAAACCTTCTGACGTTCTTTTTTTTGAAAGGCAGGGGCTTTTTTGGTTTTGTGTGTGTTTTTAATCGGATTTCCCAACTATCTAACCCGTTTTGTTTATGTCAAAAACAGTTTATCTCGTTTCGGCAGTGCGTACCCCTCTGGGCAGTTTTAATGGTTCTTTAGCCGCCGTTTCTGCCACTCAATTGGGTGCAGCCGCTATCAAAGGCGCATTGGAAAAAGCAGGTATTAGCCCTGATATGGTCAATGAAGTATTTATGGGCAATGTTATTTCGGCAAATTTAGGACAAGCACCTGCACGTCAGGCGGCTATGTATGCAGGGATTCCCAATAGCGTACCCTGCACGACGGTTAATAAAGTCTGTGCTTCGGGCATGAAGGCGATTATGTTTGCCGCGCAAAGTATCATGCTCGGACACAACGACATCGTTGTGGCAGGTGGCATGGAGAGCATGTCCAATATACCTTTTTATTTAGACAAAGCGCGTTTTCAGGGCTATGGATACGGACATGGCACACTCATCGACGGTTTGGTGCGCGATGGCTTAGAAGATGTCTATGACAAAAAAGCGATGGGCGTGTATGCTGATGCCACTGCCGAAAAATACGCCATCACGCGCGAGGAGCAAGACGAATTTGCGATTCTTTCCTACAAGCGTTCGGCGGCTTCTACCGAAAAGGGACTTTTTAAAGACGAAATTGTGCCTGTAAGTATTCCACAGCGCAAAGGCGACCCTATCGTTGTATCGCAAGACGAAGAATACAAGCGCGTAGATTTTAGCAAAGTGCCTACTTTGCGTGCAGTCTTTACCCCCAATGGCAGCGTAACGGCTGCAAATGCCTCTACTATCAACGACGGGGCGGCGGCTTGTATCCTCGTGAGTGAAGAAACGATGGTCAGATTGAGCTTAGAACCCATTGCTCGCATTGTTTCTTTTGCTGATGCTGCCCATGAGCCAGCTTGGTTCACAACTGCCCCCACTTTGGCTGCGCCCATTGCTTTGAAAAGAGCAGGTTTGAGCCAAAATGACATCGATTTTTACGAAGTCAATGAAGCCTTTTCGGTTGTTACCTTAGCTTTCAACAAAGTCTTGGGTATCGATGTCAATCGTGTGAATGTCAATGGTGGAGCAGTTTCGCTCGGACACCCCTTAGGTTGTTCAGGCGCACGTATCGTGGGCGCACTCTCGCATATTTTACACCAAAATAATGGCAAATACGGCATGGCGGCTATCTGTAATGGTGGCGGCGGTGCTTCCGCGCTGATTGTAGAGAAGGTCTAAAAGATTGCTTGTGAAGCGATAAAATAAAAAAGCTAACAGTTCTTTTAGGGCTGTTAGTTTTTGTCTAATTGTTTTTTAATAAAAATAATAAAAATCAAAATTGTAAAATAACAAGACTATGGCGACAAAAATTTCTTTCTTTAATCATAAAGGGGGAGTAGGTAAAACTACAAGCCTTTTCAACTTAGGTGCAATGCTTGCCAAGCGAGGTAAAAATGTACTTTTAATAGATGCAGATACACAATGTAATCTAACTTTACAAGTTCTTGGCATGGAGGGCTATGAAAATCATTACGAACACTATCCTAAAAACAATATAAAGAGCTATCTAGCACCCGCATTTGATTCACAACCTATTTTAATTTCTGCGGGGCATTGTATTTCCTCAAAAATTCCAAACCTACATGTTATGCCGGGAAGTTTGGATTTATCAGGTAGCGATACGCAATTAAGTATGTCATTTAATTTAAGTAGTTTTTTAACCTCAATGCAAAATTTACCAGGGTCATTTGATTATCTGATTCAAAAAACGGCTGAACGATATAATGCAGATTTTGTACTGATTGACTTAAATCCAAGTCTTAGTGCTATTAATCAAGATTTACTCATTTCAAGCGATTATTTCATTATTCCTACCTCGGTTGACTATTTTTCGGTACAATCCATTCGCTCCTTAGCCACTAAGCTGCCTGAATGGGAAACTTGGGCAAAAAAAGCAAGAGATGTGTTTAAAGATTCGTTTTATCCTCTACCTTTAAATACACCTAAATTTTTAGGATTTACTTGTAATAATTTTGTCCTTCAAGGAGGGGGAAAGCCGCAAGAAAATCACAGACAGATGATGGATAGAATTGGGAAAACTGTCGATGATTTTTTGATTCCAAATTTAAGAGAGGTAGGCATGTTAGTAGATGAGAATCTATATCATCAATATTCAAGACAAGAAAGAGAAACGCAAAGCAAATATTGTATAGTTGAGTTTTCTAACTACAATAAATTGAATGTCATCTCGCGTGAGCAAAACATTCCAATTTTCGAAGTTTCTAATGCGGAATTACGCGAAGACAATCAACGAACTACAAGGGATTGGTTTAAAGATTTATACGACTATTTTGCTAACGAAATTATAATTAGAACAAACAATGGAACAAGCAATTGAAACCTTCAAACTTAATATTGATAGCGTTAAACAACTTGATGCCATCTATCTATACTTGGAAGCGAGCAATGTGGGTAAGAACTTAGACCTATCAGAGATTTTAAGGGCGGAGATTGTTTTGGCAGTAAGTGCTATGGATAATTTTATTAGTGATTTATTGCTGATAGGTTTGGTTGATAACTTTGAGCAAAGAAAGCCTTTGAGCAGCGAGTTTGCCAAGTTCCGTTTGGATATGAAAACAGTTGTTAGGATTATGGAGGAGCCAAGTCAGCGAGAAAAAGCTGCAATATTGGGAGAGTACATTCGTAAATTCAACGAAGGCAATTCATACCAAGAGCCTAAAAATATAGTGAGTACACTAAAATTATTAGGAATTACTGACCTATGGAATAAAGTGTCCGTTATTATGGAGATTAGAAATCCTGCCGACGTGAGCAAAGAACTTGAAAATATTGTTTGGAATCGCAACAAAATTGCCCATGAAGCGGATTTTAATCCCCTCACTTTGAAAAAATACCCAAGGGTTAGAGAAGACACCGTTAAAGCAGTAGAGTTTATAGAAAAACTTTGCAAAGCAATTTATGAAATTGCGACAAGTTAAACCTACTACATTGCTAAAACAACAAACTTTTACACACATCTTTCTGCGCTATTTTATAGTTAGCTATCTCTATTTTACAATTTTCCCTGCTCTTCTTTGTGTAGGGCGGCTTTCTTGGGCTTTAAATTTTGGTCTGAATTGAATTTGATGAGAAAAAAGTGTAATTTTGCCTTGTGCTAATCGATATTCTCCTCGATATTCTCATCGTTTGCAATATTCTAAACATCATACCAAAATGACAAAAGTAACCGTAGTAGGTGCAGGCAATGTGGGCGCAACGTGTGCCGACGTATTGGCAGAGCGCGAAATCTGCAATGAAGTTGTGTTAGTAGATATCAAAGAGGGTTTTGCCGAAGGTAAAGCCTTAGATATTTGGCAAAAAGCTCCTGTCAATGTCTATGACACGCGCACTATCGGCGTTACAGGCGATTATAGCCGTACCGCTAATTCTGACGTAGTGGTCATTACTTCGGGCTTGCCACGCAAACCGGGCATGACGCGCGACGATTTGATTTCTACCAACGCCAAAATCGTCAATGCCGTAACCGAACAAGTGATTGCACACTCGCCTGATGCGATTATCATTGTTGTATCGAATCCGCTTGATGTCATGACTTATGCAGCACACGTAACTTCTAAAAAGTCGCGCAACAAGGTCATAGGCATGGCAGGCATTTTGGATACGGCTCGTTATCGCGCATTTTTAGCCGAAGCTCTCAACATTTCGCCCAAAGAAATTCAAGCCGTCTTGATGGGCGGACATGGCGATACAATGGTGCCACTTCCGCGCTATACTACCGTAGGCGGTATCCCCGTAACCGAACTTATCGATGCCGACAAACTCAACGCGATTGTAGAACGCACCAAAGTTGGCGGTGGCGAACTTGTTAAATTGATGGGTACTTCTGCTTGGTATGCCCCTGGTGCTGCCGCAGCACAGATGGTAGAAGCTATCGTAAAAGACCAACGCCGTGTTTTCCCTGTTTGTATCAAACTCGAAGGCGAATATGGTATCGATGATTGCTACTTAGGCGTTCCCGTTATTTTGGGTAAAAATGGCATCGAAAAAGTAATAGAACTCCAACTCACCGAAGACGAAAAAGCCCTTTTACAGACTTCGCGCAAGCACGTCAAAGATGTAATGGACGCTTACGATAAAATTGTAGCCGAAGAGATTGGCAAATAACACTTTTTGGCTTTTTCAAAGTCGTGCCACAAAAAAACGCAATCAGAAGCAAGGCTCTTGATTGCGTTTTTGTATCAGATTTCAAAAAACTGACCTTTGAAGCGTTCTGCTTGTTTTTTTCAAAAAGACAAACAGAACGCTTTTTTCAATTTTTTTCAGCTTATTTCGCCAATTCCAAATTGACTTTGTTGCCTTTGATTTTGGCTTTATTCATCAAACGGACGATTTTTTCAGACTCCGCCTTCGGTACTTCTACAAAAGAGTAGCTATCGAAAACATCAATAGAGCCAATTTCTCTGCCTTTGATGCCTGTTTCGCCTGCAATCGCACCCAAGATGTCGCCTTTACTGACTTTGTCTTGCTTGCCTACGTTGATAAACAGACGCGCCATGTCGCCACGCAAGTTGTTTGTTGTGCGCGTTGTGGTGCGGCTACTGCCACGGCTGGTGTTTCTATCGCCATAAGAAGAGCCACGTTCAGAGCGTCCTTCGGGACGGCTGCCATAACGGTCGTTGCGTCCGCGCCCTGTGTCTTCTGAACGTCTGTTTTTGCGGAAATCATCTGCAAAATCTATATCGCGTTTGTCCAACTGCAAGGACGTGCCTGCATGCAGGTGCAAAACGGCTTGCGCAATCGCCTGATTATCAAAGCCTTTTTCTGTAAGGGCGGCTAAAATTTCGGTTACTGCCTCTAATTGTGGAGAGAAAACAAAATCTTCCGACTGTGCTTCTAAAAGCGTTGCTTCAATTTTTGCCTCCAACTGACTCTTGCGCTTGGCAAGGATAGAGCGCGAAGAAGGAATGTTGCCCGCAGGAATGGGAGCTTTGGTGTAATGCTCGATGTCGCGCAATTTGAAGGATTCTTTGCCCGAAATAAAGGTGAAAGAAACCCCTGTACGACCTGCTCTGCCTGTTCTGCCAATTCTATGGACGTAATATTCTGGGTCTAATGGAATGTCGTAATTGATAACTGCTTCCACGTTTTCTACGTCAATACCACGTGCAGCCACGTCTGTCGCTACCAAAATCTGCACCTGCCCATGACGGAACTTGCTCATCACGATATTGCGCTGGTTTTGTGCCAAATCCCCATGCAAGGCTTCGGCGGCATAGCCTTTTTGAATCAAAAACTCGGCAATTTCGGCAGTCTTTTGCTTGGTGTTGCAAAAAATAAGCATCGATTGCCATTCGTAGAAGTCCATAAGACGTGTGAGAAGCTCATTTTTAAGGTGCGATTTTACCGAAAAATGACGCTGCTCGATAAGCTGACTGGTGAGTTCAGTCTTCGCCA
Source organism: Hugenholtzia roseola DSM 9546 (assembly GCF_000422585.1). Classification (NCBI taxonomy): domain Bacteria; kingdom Pseudomonadati; phylum Bacteroidota; class Cytophagia; order Cytophagales; family Bernardetiaceae; genus Hugenholtzia; species Hugenholtzia roseola. The sequence goes on along the minus strand of NZ_KE383885.1, from coordinate 88,742 downwards.
TCTTGACGATTTTAGGGCTTTTCTGGTGCTTTTTGGCAATCTCCATAATCGGCTGGGGCATGGTTGCCGAAAAGAGAATGGTTTGGCGTTCTTCGGGAAGTTGTTTCAAAATCTTTTCGATGTCTTCCTTGAAGCCCATGTTGAGCATCTCGTCTGCCTCGTCTAAGATAATGGTCTGAATGTGGTCTAAGTTTAGCGTGCCGCGTGTGATGTGGTCAATTACGCGCCCTGGTGTGCCGATAACGATTTGTACCCCACGTTGTAAATCCTTGATTTGGCGTGTGATAGATTCGCCTCCGTAGATAGCGGCGGCGAAAAGTTTGCTTTTATACTTAGCGATTTTTTTAATCTCCTGTGATACCTGCAACGCCAATTCGCGTGTAGGGCAGAGGATAAGAGCTTGCGTTTTTCTTTCGCTGGCGTTAATTTTTTCCACTGTGGGAATCCCAAATGCAGCCGTTTTGCCTGTTCCCGTCTGTGCCTGCCCGATAATATCGTTTCCTTCTAATAAGAAAGGAATGGCTTGCGCTTGGATAGGAGAAGGGGTTTCGAAACCCATATCAGCAATGGCGCGGTGTAGCTCCTCTGAAAGAGCTAATTCATTGAATTGCGTAACTGTCATTGAACTTTTTAAAGAAAATGTGAGATAAGCAGAAATGCGTATCTAAGAAAGAGAATACTGGATTTTGTAGGTTTTTACAAAATCGCGTGCTTTTTTATGGTCTGATACAAGCAAAAGGAGGGTCAGGCTTTGAAAACGACGCTGCAAAGAAATGGAAACTGCCCATAAACAGATGTTTCACCACAACCCTAAAAAGTGGAAAGCAGAGAAAGCGTAGGCATAAATTCTTAACACAAATCTTTGAAAGAAAGGCTAATTTCGTCAAATTCTGGTCTTATTTCCTATTCGCACTTGGCAGATTGGCATCTGTCAAGGCTTGGAATTTCGCTCGAATCGCGGTTATGGCATATCTAAAAAAGCACAGAAGCGCATTTCTGAATGAATGTTTTAATTTTTCAAACAAACAGAAGAAGCCACAAGCCCAAATCCGACGACTGAATTATGATGAATCTTTTGCACTTTAAATCATAGATGTTGCATCTATCTACACTTTTAAAAATTCACCGCCACAGAGGTTTTTGAAACCAAATTCGCCCATTTTGCGCACACTATAAAAGAATTTTTAGCACTTTTTGCCAAACTTTCTTACTAAGTTCTCTTGCCTAATTTTACAGACAATTCTTCTTAGTAGTGTGAGCAGGTTGCTTTAAAAAAAGCAGGCGATTTTTTTGATTTGTAAGCAAAGACAAGGGTACAAATCAAGCCAACAAAACGGAAAGGCTCAAAGCTTCTACTTTTCGCAAGGCAAAGGTAGGACTTTTTTTTGGAGCTGCCAAATTTTATTTGCTTTTTTTTGAAAGTTTTTTCAAAGCCCTGCCAAGCCCTTCTTGTGTTTGGCAGTTTAGCCCAAATTGTGCATCTTTGCCCTTTGCTTTTACCTGAAAGCAACAAAGATAAAATGATATATTTTCTATTTTAAAATCCTTTCTCAAATTATATGGCAGAAATTCGTCCCTTTCGCGCTTGGCGTTACAATCCCGCCCTCGAAATGCCTATCTCCGAACTTACTTCGCCGCTTTTCGATGTTGTATCAGAAAAACAGAGAAAAAAATTATACCAAAATCAATACAATAGTATTCACCTTTCCGTACCGCAGCCCACCGAAACACAGCCCAATCCTGCCCAAGCTGCCCTTGCGTATTTAGAAAAATGGAAAAAAGAAGGCGTAATCTTACAAGACGAAAAACCTGCCATCTATGTTTATTATCAATATTTTAGCTTGCCTTCTCGCTTTAATTCCAAAACGTATTGCAGAAAAGGATTTATTTCCTTTATCAAAACTTACGATTGGGAAGAAAAAATAATACTAAGGCACGAAAATACCATTCCTGCCGCCGTAAATGACCGCATCGAGCTTTTAGAAACAACGCTTTTGCATGCAAGCCCCACACATGGGCTTTACACCCTCGAACAATTTGACTTAGAACCTTACATGGACGCTGCCATTCAAAATCCGCTCTACGAAACCGAAGATTACCAAGGCGTGCGCGAGGTTTTGGCTAAAATTGATGACCCTCAAATTGTGGCTATTTTTGTAGAAAAAATAAAGGGACAGCAGATTATTTTAGCCGACGGACACCACCGCTACGAAAGTTCTTTGGTATTGCGACAAAAAAAGATGGCTGAAAAACTGGCGAAAGGCGAAACCCTAACAGGCAGCGAGGCTTTTCACTACCATTTAATGTATCTAACCAATTCTTGTTCAAATGATTTGCGCATTTTGCCTACACATCGCCTTATTCGCCAAGTGGCACAACTCGACGAGCGCGAAATTGTAGCACAGTTGGCGCAAGATTTTGACTTGAAGAACATAGAAAATAGCAGCGACCTCAACGAAATTATTTGGGGTAAAAAGCATACTTTCGGGCTTATCTTTAAAGAAAATACCTATCTTATTACACTAAAAAAAGATAAGATTCAAACTTTGGCATGGAACTTTCCCATAGCCGTTAAAGAATTAGACCTAACAATTTTACATTATTTTCTGATAGAAAAAGTATTAGGTATTAAAGGAAAAGAGCAGCGCAGTTCGCCTCATATTTCTTTTGAGCGCAATTTTACCGAATGTGTAACGCAGGTGATGAACGGTCAGGCGCAACTTGCCTGCATTACGAATGGCGTTACGATGGAAGAGGTCAAGGCAGTTTGTCAGAGTGGCTACACGATGCCGCAGAAATCGACTTATTTCTATCCAAAGGCGATTTGCGGATTTGTTTTTGGCAGTATCGCGCCCGAAGATTTTGGCAATTAAGCCCCAAAACAATTCGAAAACCATTGTCTAAGTTTTAAGTTATACCCTTTGAAAGTGGGAATTTCGCCCCTATCTTTGCCAAGATGGGGCTTCGCACTTTCAAATTTTTAAAGCCTAACTTGCTCTAAATCAATATTTTAGCACTGCAAAAATAAAAACAAAAAACAAAACATGGCTATCTCTATCTTAGTTGGAACAAATCGCCCGTTGGCACGCAGCCTCGAAATCGGACAATACTACCAAAAGCGTTTGCAGGCACGCGGCGAAAAGGTACAACTGCTTTCGCTTGATGAGCTGCCGCCTGATTTTGCCTTTTCTGCACTCTATCAAGCGCAGGGCAAAAATGAAAAATTTAATGCTTTTGTAGAAAAATTTGTAGCATCTGAAAAGTTTATTTTTATTGTGCCTGAATATAATGGTTCTTTTCCGGGAATTTTGAAAACTTTTCTTGATGGGCTGCCTTATCCAAGTCCGTTGCGCTACAAAAAAATTGCCTTAGTGGGACTTTCCACTGGCGTACAGGGCGCGACGCTGGCTTTGAGCCATCTGACGGATATTTTTCACTATTTGGTTGCCGAAGTGGTGGCGCATAAAGTTCGTATCCCCGAAGTGCATAAACAGTTTCAAAATCAGGATTTTATCAATCCTATTTATCCTAAAATCATCGAGGAGCAGCTCGATTTGCTTATTGGCGTGCCGCAGGTATAAATGATTTTTCAAATGTTAAAAATTTTGATATGAAAAAAACACAAAGCTATGACTTTATTATCGCAGGGACGGGCATTTCGGGTTTCGCCTTAGCGGAAGCATTGAGCAGAAGTCCTATTTTAGCACAAAAAAGAATTGCTTTAATTGATAAAGAAGTAAAAAAAGATAACGACCGTACTCTAAGTTTTTGGACAACTACGCCTACGCCCTTCGAAGATTGTGTCTTCAAAACTTGGAAGGAATTGGAATTTATTTCGCCACAAACCCAAAAAATAGAACGCCTCGAAAGGCTTTCTTATCAAACCATTAGAAGCAGAGATTTTTACAATTTTGTTAGGAAAAAAATACAAAATTTTTCTAATATAGAAATCATAAATGCCGAAATAGCAACGATAAGCGAAAACGAAACCTTTGCGGCGGTGCATCTAAAAGAGGGAACGGTTTTGCAAGCACCCTTTGTTTTTACTTCTCTTTTTAATCCAAAATCTTTTGATTTTTCGAAAAGCTACTATATTTTACAACACTTTTACGGTTATTTTCTGAAAATAGATACGCAAACCGAACCTGCCTTTACACCCGAAAGAGTCCGCCTTTTCGACCTGCGCCTGCCCCAAGAAAATGAGGTTCGTTTCTGTTACATTCTGCCTTTTTCTGCTTCGGAAGCCTTAGTAGAATTTACGATTTTTTCCGAAAAACTGCTTCCTACCCAAAAAAACTACAAAGACATTTTAGAAAATTATATCCATAACACTCTAAAAATCAAGCACTTTGAAATACAAGAAGTAGAAGAAGGCATTATCCCCATGACCGACTACGTTTTTCCCAAAAAGGGCGGCAAGCGCATCTGTCATATTGGCGTTTTGGGGGGAGCTGCCAAACCTACTACGGGTTATGCCTTCCTGCGCATGGTGCGCGAGGCTGCGGAGATAGTTTCAAGTTTAGAAAAATATAACTCACCTTTTTATAAGCCAAAATTTAACACACAATTCCTAACTTACGACCGCTTGCTTTTAGACATCATGCAGCGCGACGGGGGCGACATTCAGCGCATCTTTTCCTACCTTTTCAAAAATAATCGCATAGAAGAAGTTTTACTTTTTTTAGATGAAAAAACCAATTTTATCGAAGACCTTAAAATTATGGCTTCTGTGCCGCCATTGCCCTTTCTTACTTCTATCAAAAATTTAGCCCTTAGAAGGCGTTAGTTTGTTCTTTTTTTGTATCTTTACCTTTGTTTTCTTCGCTTTTAGAAAGCGGCGCGGCAGTCTTTTTCACAAGCCTTTTACGAAATTTATGCACTCTTTTTTTAAGTTTTTTTCTTTCCTTTCTCTTCCTTTGGGGAGGCGTTTTTTTTCAAAAAGTTGGATTTGGGTCGCCTTCCTTTTGGCAGGCAGTCCGTTTTCGCTTTTAAAGGCGCAAGAGGCTGAAAATGAGCCTACTTACTATCGCGAGCAATTTCTTTGGGGGCTAAATTTCAACACACGCGGCGGACTGATTGGGGGGATAAATTTGCGTTATAGCAAAGCCATTTCCGAAAGGAAATACCACACCTTTTCGATAGATTTGGTAGAAATCAAGCACCCGCGCGAACAAAGACGCGCCAGTCAGCTTACGGGGCAGTTTTTTATACCGGGCAAACAAAACTATCTCTACGCCTTGCGCGGACAATATGGCAGGGAAATCGTACTCTTTAAAAAGGCGCGTGAAAGAGGGGTGCAAATCAATGGGCTTGCCACAGCAGGGCTTAGTTTGGGCTTTTTAGTGCCTTATTACATAGAATATTTGCTTTTGCCGCCGCTTGTGCCTTTCGAGCAGACAGTTATTGAACAATTTGAACCAACAAAACACCCTTCTTTTAATTTAGTTCGCAATGGTATGGGCTTTGCCTACGGCTTAGGCGAAACGAAGGTATTGCTTGGCGGTAGTGCAAAGGCGGCTTTGGTCTTTGAGTATGGCTCTTTTGACGACAACCATGTCGGTTTTGAGGCGGGTATGATGCTCGATGCCTATCAAAGACGCGCCGTTTTGATGCCTTATGCCGATAATCAGGCACTTTTCCCGATGCTCTACATCACTTTTTTCTATGGCGTGAGCAAATAAAGTCGCTTTTTCCTGCCGTTTTGTCAGAAATTGGTTTTTCGGCAAAATTTTTAACCTCTCCAAACGGCGATTTTCTAATAGGTGCGAAAAAGATTTGCGAATTTGAAACAAACTTTTTATGTTTGGAAAACCGTCCTGCCTTTGTGGTGCTGCTTTTCACAAAAAAAACCGCTTCCTTGCCTTTTTTACTTTTTAAAACCTCTCAATAAAGTTCTATAATATGGAAAATTTCGGTTCAGAATTTAAAAAATATGCTACCAGACATCGTGGAATCCCCACTACGACGGTAGAAAGTTATATGAACATTACCTCGCAGATGTCGCACATCACCGCCATGACTCCCTACATTGTGGAGGAAAGACAGCTCAATGTGGCACAGATGGACGTTTTCTCGCGTCTGATGGTAGATAGAATTATCTTTTTGGGAACAGGCATCGACGACCAAGTGGCGAATATCGTCATGGCGCAACTTCTCTTTTTACAGTCGGCAGACCCTAAAAAAGACGTTTCTATTTACATCAATAGCCCTGGGGGGTCGGTCTATGCAGGCATGGGCATTTATGATACCATGCACTTTATCACGCCCGAAATTACGACGGTCTGCACAGGTTTGGCGGCTTCGATGGGGGCTGTTCTGCTTACGGCAGGTCAGAAGGGCAAGCGTGCCGCCCTTCCACACTCGCGCATCATGATTCACCAGCCTTTGGGCGGTATTCAGGGGCAGGCTACCGATATCGAAATTACGGCAAAACAAATTTTGATTATCAAAAAAGAATTAACTCAAATTTTGGCTGATTGCAGCGGACAAGACTACGATAAAGTTGCTGCTGACTGTGAGCGCGATTATTGGATGATTGCGCAAGAAGCCAAAGATTACGGGCTGATAGATGAAGTTTTAGGCAAAAGAAAAGGAAAGTAATTTTGTTTTCCTACTCAAAATGCACCCCCAAAACCTCGCCCTCATTATGGCGAGGTTTTTTTATCATAAAATATCTTTGAACTATGATACAAAATCTTTAAAATTAGTTTGGTTTTTTAATCCTCCCTATGGGGGAGGGCAGGGTGCAGTAATGTTAAGTTCTGTAAAAAGCCTTGTTTTATTACAGTTTTTTTAAATTTGACACGAAATGAAATTTGGACTTAAACCCTAAGGGTCTTCAAGACCCTTAGGGTTTGGGGCATAGGGCAAGTCAAATGTCTTGTTTCTATATTTGCACCTAATTCTTCAAAATTCTAAACAAACCAAAGGCTTGCGGTCAATTTTTCAGAATGGCACAAAAGCCGTATCTTTGCAGCCATCTGCAACTTATTTCGCCCATGACGACCTTTCAGGATTTCAAACTCAATCGCCAACTTTTAGATGCCCTTGCCGAAAAAGGCTATCAAACGCCTACGCCTATTCAAATCAAGGCGATTCCGCTGCTTTTGGCAGGACACGACCTTATCGGAGTCGCACAGACGGGTACGGGAAAGACGGCGGCTTATCTGCTGCCCCTTCTGATGAAGGTCAAATATGCGCAAGGCAGCCTACCGCGTGCCTTGATTTTAGCTCCTACGCGCGAGCTGGTGATGCAAATTGCAGAAAATGCCCAAGAATTGAGCCGTTATACCGACCTTAGAATTGTGCCACTTTACGGCGGTGTGGGCATGAAAGCCCAACGCGAAGCCGTCGCCGCAGGGGTAGATATTGCCGTTGCGACAACAGGTAGGCTTTTAGACCTCTACAAAGAAAATGCGATTAGCTTCAAACTTATTCAAACTATGGTCATCGACGAAGCCGATAGAATGATGGACATGGGCTTTTTGCCACAAATCCGAAGCCTATTGGAAGTTGTGCCTTCTAAAAAACGCCAAAACGCGCTCTTTTCCGCCACCATGCCCGAAAAAGTGACGGCACTAACACAGGAGTTTTTAGAATTTCCCGAAAGAGTAGAAATCACGCCACCTGCCACCACCGCCCAAACGATTAAACAAGGCATCTACGAAACGCCCAACTTTAAGACAAAAATCAACTTGCTGGACGCACTCTTGCAAGACAAAGAACAGTTTAAAAAGGTAATTATATTTACCAAAACCAAAGAATCTGCCAATAATATCCTCAAATTTATCCACCGCAAAATAGACCCCAACGTAAAAGTTATCCATAGCAACAAAGACCAAAATGCGCGTACTAATGCTTTTGAGGAGTTTCAAAAGGGCGATTTGCGCATCTTAGTTGCTACCGACGTGGCAGCGCGTGGCATTGATATTAGCGAGGTGTCGCACGTTATCAACTTTGAAGTGCCGATACAATACGAAGATTATGTGCATAGAATTGGCAGAACAGGACGCGCCGAAAAAGAAGGCGAGGCACTCACTTTTGTACACCCCGTAGAGCAGTATCATGTGCGGAAAATAGAAAAACTCATCAAAAAGAACATTCCTACCTTGCCGCTGCCCGAACAGGTGGTTATCGAACCCACGCCTTACGAAGAGCAGCAGGAAATTTTGAGGCAACTCGATTACATCAAACAGCGCGAAGACCCTACCTATCAGGGTGCTTTTCATAGAAAAAAGAGAAGACCTGCGCCTGTTGCTAAAAAAACAAAGCCTAAGAATGCAAAAAGCATTAAAAATAAGGGCGCAAAAGATACAAAAAGTAAGTTTAGAAAAACAAACTAAAAATAAGTTAGAAAGGTTTAATATCATACAGAAAATCCTTCACCTTAAATGCGTGCTACTTTTGTAGGGCAAAGGGCGAAGGATTTTTCGTTTCAATAGACGTTGGATACGATTGGGAGCTACGCCCTATTTGGGTTATTCGTTTATCGGTAGCTCTTTGGTATCTTTTAGCGTAGAAAGAATGACCATGCTTTGCATGTTGTCAATTTCTTCAATTTCGCTAATTTTATTCATAATCAGATGTTGGTACGCTTCAATATCGTGCGCTACTACTTTGAGGAGATAGTCGCTTGAACCAGTGATGTAGTGGCACTCGACAATTTCCTCGATTTGATTTATTTTTTGGATAAAAGAATCGTTAGTAGTTTTGTTGTGTCTGCTTAACTTGATGCTAATAAACGTAGTAACGCCGATACCCAATTTCTGGGCATTGAGTTTGGCATGGTAGCTTTCGATAAAGCCCGCAGCCTCTAATTTTTTGACACGCTCCAAAGTAGGGGCAGGCGAAAGGCTGACATCTTTGGATAGCTGTGCATTTGTAATTTTTGCATTTTTTTGTAAGATTGATAAGATTTTTTTATCAATCTGGTCGAGTTTGAAGTGAGGGGTAGAAGCGTTTTTGTCCTGCATGACTAAAATATAATATAAGTTTTGATGCTGCAAAGTTATGAAAAATTTGGTATCGTAGCGATAGAAAATGGTGTTTCTCTTTTTTGCACCCTAACAAAAGCCACGTAAGTTTTACGTAGAAAAACAAAATAAGTTGTCCCTACAAGCATTTTCTCTGCCGCCAAAAATGCTATTTCCTTACAATTTAAGATTTTTTGTAACACTTATTTTGTGTTTTACCCCTTTTTGAGCAAATTGGGCAAAAGTTAGAAAAAGTACAAAGTTGCATTTTTTTGCCTCCCTTGTCTATAAATGGTCTATATCTAAATAGCATAAAAAGTAGGCACAAGCGGCGTGTTGGGCTTTGTTTTTTTCTTTTTGTGCTAACTTTTGCGAGGCATAACCAAATGCAGTCCTTGTTTGTTTTTTAAAGACAACAGAGGTGCGAAAGGCTATTTTTCTTGAAAATCTGATAAGAAAACTTTAAAAGTGCAAAACTAATAAAAATATGACAAAAAAATATGACGTTATTGTGATAGGTGGCGGCTTGGCAGGCTTGGCAGCGACTATCCTACTTTCACGCGCTCAACTTTCAGTGCTTTTAGTAGAAAAAAACAACTACCCTTTTCATAAAGTTTGTGGTGAATATATTTCTAATGAAACTCTACCTTTTCTAAACTATTTAGGGGTGAATCCCTTTGCGCTTGGAGCTGTGGCGTTGGAGGAATTTGAGCTAACTGCACCCCAAACGCAGCCGCTTTTGCTCTCTTTGCCTTTGGGAGGCTTTGGATTAAGCAGGTATGTATTAGATAGTGCTTTGGCTCTCAAAGCAAAAGAAGCAGGAGCGGAAATTCTAACCCAAACGCAGGTAAAAAGTCTGACCGAAAATAGTAGAGGCGCGATTTGCCACACCACGCAGGGCGATTTTGAGGCGCGTTATCTTTTGGCTACCTTTGGGAAGCGTTCTAATTTAGATACCGTTTTAGATAGAAATGAGTATCAGAAAAAAGCAAATTATATCGGGGTTAAATATCATATTCGTTATCCAAAACAACCTTTTAATCGCATTTCATTGCATAATTTTGAAAACGGTTATTGTGGGATTTCACGTATAGAAAATGATAGCTACTGTCTGTGCTATCTTTCTCACAAGAAAAATTTGGCGCATCATAAAAAATTAGACCTGATGGAGCGCGAAATTTTGGCTCAAAATCCTTTTTTGGCTGATATTTTTCAAAATGCGACTTTTTTATACGACCACCCCTTAGTGATTCATCAAGTTTCCTTTGCGGCAAAAAATTTGGAGCAGCCCCAACTTTTATTTGCAGGTGATGCCGCAGGTATGATTGCGCCTTTGTGTGGCAATGGCATGTCGATGGCTCTTTTAGGGGGCGGCATGGCGGCAGGGCATTTGGTGGCACACTTGCAGGGCAGGATTTCTGCCGCCCAAATGGTCAGCGATTACAAGGCGGAGTGGCGCAAAACTTTTGCCTTGCGCCTTTGGGCAGGCAGAACCATTCAGCACTTTTTTGGCGACCTAAGACTTTCACGCGGCTTGATTTCGTTTTTTCGCTATCAACCTTTTTTAGCCAAACAACTTATCAAACTCACGCATGGCAATGTTCCTACAAGAAAAATTTATTAGTATTAAATAAATTTTATAGGATAAATTTTGCAAGATAAATTTTATAGAATAAGTTTTGCAGGATAATTTTTATTTTCCAATACAAAATTTAGAAAAAATATTGCCCAAGATGTCGTCAGGCGTGATTTCGCCTGTGATTTCTCCCAAATGTTTGAGAGCGGCTCTTAGGTCGGCGGCAAGCATATCGGTAGAAAGGTGCTTGTCTAAGTCAGTTTCTACTTTTTCCAAATAGCGGTCTGCCAGACTCAAACTTTCAAAGTGCCTAAAATTTGTAACCATTGTGTCGCCTGTCTTGAATCGGTCTGCTTCTACTTTGGCTAAGATTTTTTGTTGTAAAAGGGCTAAATTTTCGCCATGCAGAGCCGAAATAAGAATTGTATCTTCCTGATTTTCAAGTAGTTTTTTTATTTCGGGCTGAATCTTGTCGCTTTTATTGCCTACCATCAAAAGGGGAACGTGATAGCTAAGTGCTTCGGCTTTTTCATCTTCAAAATCTTTTTGTTTTCGTATTTCTTTTGCATCAAAGATATACAAAAGTAGAGAAGCCATCTTGATTTTTTCTTTGGTTCGCGCTACGCCAATCGCCTCGATTTGGTCTTCGGTCTGTCGTAAGCCTGCCGTATCGGTAAAGCGAAATGCCAAGCCTTCGATGATAAGTTCGTCCTCGATAAAATCGCGCGTTGTGCCTGCGATGTCGGAAACGATAGCTTTTTCTTCTTGAAAAAGGGCATTGAGCAGGGTAGATTTGCCTGCATTGGGTCTGCCTGCAATAACGGTAGGGATTCCATTTTTGACGGCATTGCCTAAGGCAAAAGATTGTACAAGTTTTTGTACGGTCTTTCTAATTTCGAGAACCAAATTTTTTAGATGGCTTCTATCGGCAAATTCTACATCTTCTTCACCAAAATCTAATTCTAATTCTATAAGTGAAACAAAGTTAAGAAGTTTTTCGGCTAAGGCTTCGATTTCTTTCGAAAAGCCGCCTCGCATCTGGTAAAGGGCTGCGCGGTGTGCCGTTTGCGTTTCGGAGGCAATCAGGTCGGCGACGGCTTCGGCTTGCGCCAAATCCATCTTGCCATTGAGGAAAGCACGTTGGGTAAATTCGCCTGCACGCGCCAATCTTGCCCCCTGACGGATAAAAAGTTGCATCAATTCACGAACAATATAAGGCGAGCCATGACAAGAAATCTCTACTACCTCTTCGCCTGTAAAGGAGCGCGGCGCACGATATAGCCCCACAACTACCTCATCGAGGGTCTGATTTTGTTCATCTACAATACGTCCTACGTGCAAAGTGTGTGAAGGCTGCTTGCTAAGGTCTTTGTTTTTAAAAAACTTCCCGGTCAAAGCAATCGCATTTTTACCCGACAGACGCAAAAGCGCAATCGCCCCACGTCCGTTTGGGGTAGCTACGGCAATGATGGTATCGTGAAGTTGGAAAGATGCAGACATAAAAATAAATTTTAAAGTGTTGGGTGCAAAGATAACAAAACGAACCGATTGGTGCGAAGCAAAAGTAAGATAGGAAAAATAGGCGTGTTTTCAAAACTCTTTTCGCCTTTCATCGATAAAATTTTGCACTTAGGGCTTTTCAGAAGGCTTTTAGTCTAAAAAGAAATAACTAAATCGCTCATTTTCATATCTTTAAGAAAAAAACGCTTCCCCCTTTTCATACAAAAAACAGACTGCGATGGCAATTTTGGCACTCCCTTCCTACCGTTTTACGCCTCCTCCGCTTAGGGTTTATCCTCATTTGGCGCATCGCCTCTATGAAGGCATTTTTTTAAATATTAGCACTTTGGCAGGGGAAATAACTTATTGTGATAGCCATTTTACTTTACTTTTAAAGCCTATTTCTTTTCATCATCAAAATCAAGGCTCACTTTATTGGGAGAGCAAAAAATGGCAGAGTTATCAGGTCTTGATTTTAAAACAGATAATCGCTCTACGGCAATTACCACTCAAAACGCTGCTTTTGGATTATAGCCTGCTCGATGAGCCACTGCCGCCGCCGCTGCACGATTGGCTCATGCAACGCGCTTGGACAATGTTTGCAGATGCAGGCTTGCGCCATTTAGCGGTGCTGCTGCCAAAATCTGCTCTTATCTGCCATCTGGAACACGATTTCGCGCTGGGGAATCGCCTCTATTATAGTTTCCAAACAAAACTATTTTGGGAAAGAGAAAAAGCCATCACTTGGCTTGAAAAACAAATCGTATAGGCACTCACTTTGACAGTAGTGTTAAGTTCTGCGAAAAGCCTCGTTTTATCAAATCAGAAACGAAATAAAATTTGGACTTAAACCCTAAGGGTCTTCAATACCCTTAGGGTTTGGGGCATAGGACAAGGCAATGCTTTGTCCCTACATTTGCGTTTGATTTTTAGAATTTAACATCATTGCTTACTTTGAAGGGGCAAGTGCCTTAATTTTGTGCATAAAATAGTGCATTTTAAACTAAAAGTAAAACTACTATTTGATATGCTTACTTTTCAGACTTGCTTGCGCCTGTGTAGGACGCGCTCCCACCAATTCGCCTACTTCACCTGTATTGATTTCGGCGGCGTTTGCTTCGTCAGTATCGATGTGCATTTCTAATTTTGCACCCTGCGAAACTCGAATAAGGACGTTTCCGAAAGTTAGGCTGCGTTCTTTATTTTTTACCTGCACTTCTACAATGTCTTTGTCTTCTACGCCAAATCGGGCTGCTTCTTCGGGGCTGATGTGAATATGCCGCCAAGCGCAAATTACGCCTTGTTTGAGTTTTAGTCTTCTGCCTGTTTGGGGGGCAAATAAAATAAGGCTGGGCGTATTGGCAAGGTCGCCAGAGGCACGTACAGGGGCATCTACGCCCAAAATAAATTCGTCGGTGCGCGAAATTTCTACTTGGTCTTCGTTGCGTGGCGGCATCAAGATACGGACGTTTTCAATTTTGCCCTTCGTGCCAATGAGGGTGAGCGTTTCTTGGGCGGCAAAATTTCCCTTTTGTGAAAGCTCTTTAAAAGGGCGAAGTTGGTAATTTTTCCCAAAGAGTTTATCTATGCTTTTTTGGCTTAGATGCACATGACGCGCCGAAACCGCAATGGGAATTTTCAAATCTTGATTAACCTTGTGTTTTTCTAAGGCAATGGGTAGGCATTGACGCGCAATTTCGAGCTGCTCATCTGTCTTGATGACTAAAAGTTTGTTGGGGCTGCGGCTTTCGCAAATATCCACAACGGGGTTTTGAAGCGAAACGGCGGCTTGCTGATTGGCAAAATCGTCTAAGTGCATGCCCAAAAAAGCCAAGTGCGAACCAATGTGTTGGCGCACCAAACGGCTATTTTCGCCAATTCCCCCTGTAAAAATAATGGCATCTACGCCGCCCATGACCACTGCATACGCACCTATGTATTTCAAGATTCGATGCGCAAAAACTTTGAGGGCTTGTTGGGCGGCATCATCGCCCTGCGCTGCTAAGGCTTCAATTTCTCTCAAATCGTCTTTGCCTGTCATGCCTTTTAGCCCACTTTCTTTGTGCAAAAGGTGGCGCATTTGGGCTGCGGAAAGTTCTTCGTTTTCCATCAAATCTAACAAAATCCCTGCATCAATATCACCGCTTCGGCTCATCATTGGCACACCTTCCAAAGGACTCATGCCCATGCTGGTTTCTACGGAACGCCCCCACTCGATGGCAGTTAGGCTACAACCGCTACCCAAGTGGCAACTAATTAGGCGCAAGCGTTGGAGGTCGGTTTTGAGGTAATCGGCGGCTTTGCGAGCCACGTATTGGTGGCTTGTGCCATGAAAACCATAGCGGCGAATGTGGTATTTTTCAACCAAATGCTGCGGCAGTGGGTAGCTATAAGCGCGGCGCGGCAGGGTATGATGGAAAGCCGTATCGAAGACGGCGATATGGGGCAGTTTGGGAAAGGCTTTCTTCGCCTTGCGAATCCCTACCAACTGAATCGGGTTGTGTTGGGGTGCTAAATAGCTAATTTGCTCGATGTCGCGTTCTACGGCGTTATCGATAAGGGTGGGCTGTTTGTGGTCGTCGCCATGCGCTACGCGGTGTCCTATCGCTATCAAATCCTGTGTTTTGCTGCGCTTCATAACGGCATCTAAGACTACATCGAGGGCGGCATGGTAATCGGGTAGTTTGGGGAGGGTTTGCTTCTTTTCTCCTATCCAAAGTTGGGGGGTAGCCGTATTGAGGCTTTCGAGAAGCAAAGTCAGCGGACGAGTGGGGGGCGTATTTTTTTTCGAAAACTGCAAAACGTCTGCTTTGATAGAGGAGCTACCACAGTTGAGTACCAAAATTTTCATACAAGAATTGTTCAATAGCGGCTAAAAGGTAGGAAAAATAAAAAGCGATAGGACACAACATCAGCTTTACATACCAAACTGTCCCAAGTCCATGTTGGGTAATAAGCCCGAAGTAGAATTTTGCAAAAAGGCTTTGCTTTTCTCCTCGGCTTCTTCTAAGGCTTTGTTGGTCGCTGCTACGATAAGGTCGGCTAACATCTGACGGTCTTCGGGTTTGCAAAGGTCGGGGTCTATTTCCAAACTTACCAACTGCTTTTTGCCATTGACAACGGCTTTTACCATGCCTGCTCCCGATTCGCCCTCTGCCGTAATACTACCTAAGGCATTTTGCGCTTCTTGTAATTTACTCTGAAATTCTTTCACCTTTCCGAGCATTTTCATCATATCTAATCCGTTCATCTTCGTAATATTTGGGTTTGAAAAGAAAAGGAAATCAAAACAACTGCCTTAGGCAATTTTTTGGCAAGATAGCGATTTTTTTTGTCAAAATTTGATTTTAGGGTAGGGGCGTTTAATTTTTGCCTACCTTTATCGCAATATTGCAATGAAATGATAGATATGCTACCATTTTCCTTTTCTTTTCTGAAAAATAAAAATACATTTTATAGCATTAAAAAGTTACGCTTCGGAGCTATCCTGTTCGCCTAAATAAACATGGTAGTAGTGTGCAAATGCTTCCTCTACGTACCAGCCAAAATACGCAGATGCTGTTACCATTTTTTGTACTATCGGACGGAATTTTGTTTCTAATTTTTCTGTCTTGATGAGTTTGCAGGCTTCTTGAAAAGATGTTGTCATTGAACTACAAAATGGCTCACTTACATAACCAGCATCACCATACTCGTTTGCGAATTCCTGCATGACTTCAACGCGATAGAGAAGCAACTCGATGACATCATCTTGAAAAATAGAAATCTTTTTGAACTCGCTAATTACCTTCCGACTTTCCTTGCTGCTTGCTCTTCCCATGCCTCTTTTTGAAAAATATTCTCCTCTGATTTTTCTTTTATATTCGCCCAACACTTTTGAGGTATCTTCGCCCAATTCAAGTTTGTAATATTCCTTTACATTTTCAAACTTAGAATACAGTTTTCTGATTTCCTTTTCCAGTTCCTCTTTGGTGAGTTCTTTTAAATACTTGTTCAATTCTTTTGTGATAGAGGTTGCCATTTTTTTAAGTTTAGTTTGGTAAAAAAAAGATTTTCGGACTAAGACTTTAAGCCTAAATAGGCGTTGTTGCAACGATAAAAGTCTTAAATGCACCCCACCCCAAACCCCGCCCCCATAGGGCGGGGCTTTTTTATCATAAAATATCTTTGCTTTGTTATGTGAAATCCCGAAAATTAGTTTGGTTTTAGAACCCTCCCCTATGGGGGGAGGGCAGGGTGCAGTGATGTTAAGTTCTGTAAAAAGCCTTGTTTTATCAAATTTGACACGAAATAAAATTTGGACTGACCCCTATTTTTGGGTCTGAAAATCCTTTTTTATTTCAATCTCACTACGGACAAGGCAATGCCTTGTCCCTACATTCGAACTTAATTTTTAGAATTTAACATTACTGGGGCAGGGTGGGGTCAGGAGGCTTGTGCAAAGCACAAAACCCCGTTTTTTGACCTTTTGACCGTTGTAACAACGCCCCTAAACACAAACATAAATGAAAATACATAGGATTGCAAAAAAACAGTACCTTGTCCCCACATTTGCACCTGATTTTTTGAATCTGACCCCACTGATAAAAAGGGCAGGTCATTTTCGCTCGTAGGAAGCAAGTTGGAAGGGCAAAGTCAGTATTTTTACTATCTACTTTTTAAATATTTTGGCAATCGTCCTGCTAATTTCATCTAACTTTTCTAAGGGTTCGATAAGAGCCAAGTCTTTCAGGTCGAGGTGTGAAGAATCGCCTACGCCTATCTGCATGGGATAGATTAAGATATAACTTGTATCTTTCAAATATTTATTGATGTAATGCGGTATTTTTTTCATTTTGTTATGATATGAAATTTTATCTTTTCGGCTTAATACAATGATTAAGTTGTCGTCCTTTTGTATTTTTCGTGCCAAAACCAAGAAATCCTCCCAGTCGTCGAAAAGTTCGAGTTCTGCCTCGATGGGCAGTATGAGCTGCACTTCTGCGATAAAGTCTAAGACGGCTTGTGGCGCGTAGAAAGTCAGGGTTGCGCCCGAATTTTTGGCAATATTCCAGACCTTTATGAGCCAAAAGGGGAATCCTATCTCTTTTTCGGCTTGCGGGGGGACGATAATAAAGTGCCTTCTGATGGTGGCGATAGGTTGTAAGGGCTTGTAAATCAGGGTTGTGATGTTACATTTTCCCAAGATGCCTTCCGTTAGATTGCCCAAAAAAGAGTCGGATAGTCCTTGTTGAATGTGTAGCCCCAAAATAAGGTCGGTGATTTGAAATTCGCGTATTACGTTTGTGATGCCATTCAAAACATTGGCATCATAGCGCGAAATTTCATGCAACTGCACGTCTGCGCTGGCGGCAGTTATGGCGGCTTTGTGCAAAAGATTTTTTGCTTTTTTGAGTGCTTGTGCGTCTGTGTTGTGGCTATTGATGATGTTTAGGGCATATAAGCCGTTCTTATTTTTTTCCGATTTTAGGGTCATGCCCAAATGAATAAGCTCGTGCAGGGTATTTTGGTTGCTAATTGGAATTAGAATCCGCTCTTTTCTTTGTTGTTCTTCATCTTCTAAAATGGTATCCTCGCTAAGGGCTATATTTTTTGCTCCTTTCTGTGCCACAAAAGAAGCGATTGTGCAGGTAAAGAGTATCATCAGAATTGTCCCATTAAGCACGCTATCGTTGAGCAGGCGAATAGGCTCGCCCGTCGGACTGTGGTCTATGATGATATTGTACCCTACCAAAACAGCCGCCAAAGTAGCGGCGGCTTGCGCATTGCTCAATCCGAAGACCAAACGCCTTTCATCTAAGGAAAAACCGTAGGTCTTTTGGGTGAGCCAAGCCGCTATAAATTTAGCACTGGTCGCGACAACTATCATAACCAAAGCGACTTTGAGCGTTTCTAAATCTTTGAAAAATACGCGGTAGTCTATCAGCATGCCCACGCCGATTAGAAAAAAGGGAATAAAGATAGCACTGCCCACAAATTCTATCCGATTCATAAGCGGCGAAGTACGCGAAATAAGGCGATTCAGTGCCAAACCCGATAAAAACGCCCCAATAATGGCTTCCACCCCTGCAAGTTCGGCTAAAACTGCCCCCAAAAAGACCATCACCAAGACAAAAACATATTGTGCAACACTTTCTTCTACCTGCTTGAAAAACCAGCGTCCGAGCAGGGGGAAAACCAAAAGCACAACACCACCAAAAAGGGTAAGGGAAAGTACCATTTGTAACCAAAACTGCCAACCCAAATTGCCTTTGGTCATGCCCACAATAATTGCCAAAACCAAGAGTGCCAAAGTATCCGTTATCATAGTACCTCCGACGGTAATGGTTACGGCTTTATTTTTTGCTACTCCAATTTGGCTAATTAGGGGGTAGGCGATAAGCGTATGAGAAGCATACATGCTTGCCAGCAGAACAGAGGTAAGCAGGGAGAATTGTAGGATATAAAAACTCGATAAAATCCCTAATATCATGGGGATAAAAAAAGTGTAAAGCCCAAAAACGACACTCTTGACGCTGTTTTTCTTAAACTCTACCAAATCTATTTCCAAACCTGCCAAAAACATGATGTATAAAAGTCCTGCCGTTCCCGATAAAATTATCCCACTGTCGCGCTCCATTAGGTAAATTCCCTTAGGACCGATAACCGCACCTGCCACAATTAAGCCCAATAGCGAGGGGATTTTTATCTTGCTAAGAAAAAGAGGGACTAACAAAATGATAACAAGGATAAGCAGAAAGCGCAGGACAGGGTGTTCTATCGGAAGCGTTTGTTCAAAGATATTTGCCAACATAGCGCAAGGCGAGGAGGAGTTTGGAAAATTAGAGTAAAAAGAAAAGGACAAATAGCATATAACTAATTGTCCTTTTTTAAAGCAAAACCAAATACGATAAATTTATTCATTTTTCAAATTTTGCACCAGCGAATAGAGCAGCAAAATATCCACTGCCCAACTATCCATTTCGCCATGTTTGGCTATCCATTCTTCGTCGCTCATGGCTTTGAGTGTTTCTTTTTCCTCTGCCGAAAGTGCCAATAGTTTGATTTGACTATAAAACTCCATCTGCATCGGATTCCATTCGGCAGAAGCCCCAAAGGTAGCTTCCCAATCGGCAAGGCTCTGTTTGCCCTTCCATGTTTCAATTTCTTCGGCGGAAAGCTGTGCTACTTTCGGATTTTGGGGGTCTAATTGCGCCTGTGCCTGTGTGCTAATCCAGCAACTGGCGCAGAGAACAAGTATAAAAAATAATTTTTTCAAGGTATTTTTGTTTTAAAGGATAGAAATGATAAGAGGCAAAAAGCAGCAAAGGCGCAGGTATCGCAACCTCATTTGTGCGTCTTTGTCTAATTGTTTTGAGAAGGCAGGTGAAAGTTGAAGGAACGACCAACTCTCCCCTTTTTATTTTTTATGATGATGTTTTTTTCCAAACTCGAATGTAAGCAAAAAAACGGCAATACCGTCAGAATGTTAAAAATTCTTAGTAAAAAAGGCTGCCAAGCCATGTAATTTTTGTGCTTCTTTTGAATTTTCGCGCTCAAAACCGAGTTCGTCCGCTTTTATCGTCCGAACAGACCACAAAAGACGGCGGTTTTGTGTATTTTTGTCCCACCTTCGAATAGGCGAAAAGCCCTTAAAAGTGGAACGAGGCTCTTTCCTCCTTAGCAAAAACCATGCAAGTCCCTTATTCTGCTTCCTACAATTTCCATAAAAATTAAAAACTTCCTACTATGTCCTTATCAAGCCCTATTTCTACCGAAGTCATACGAGAAAGAATCGCGGACATTCACGCAAAATTGGCAAATACAAACGCCCGCCTTATTGCCGTAACCAAGACGCACCCCGTAGAAGTCTTAGAAATGGCGTATCAGGCAGGCATGAAAGTTTTTGGCGAAAATAGAGTACAGGAGTTGCTTGCCAAACAGCCCTTGCTGCCAAAAGATATAGAATGGCATTTGATTGGCACTTTGCAGCGCAATAAAGTGAAATATATTGTACCTTTTATTACCCTTATTCATTCTGTCGATAATTGGGAACTTTTGGTAGAAATCAATAAGCGAGCCGCCGCCTTGGGGCGTACCGTAGATTGCCTCTTGCAGGTACATATCGCCAAAGAAGATACAAAGTTTGGCTTTTCGGAAGAAGAATTGTATCAAATATTTAAAGAAAAATCTTTTGACAATTTAGCGCATGTGCGTCTGAAAGGTTTGATGGGAATGGCTACTTTTACAGAAGACAAAGCACAAATTAGAAAAGAATTTGCTACTTTAAAAACACTATTTGACCAAATAAAAAACAACTATCAGTCACCTAATCTCGATTTTACCGAACTTTCTATGGGCATGAGTGGCGATTTTGAAATTGCCGCCGCCGAGGGCAGTACCCTTGTTAGGGTAGGAAGTGCCATTTTTGGAAGCAGATAAAGAAGCAGATAAATCGCCTTTGCCAACTTGTAAAATAGTCCTTTCTATCTTACTAAATACTTAAACTAAATGCTTGAAAATGAGCCTCTTGCCGAAATTTGCGCCTTTCCTGCAAAGCCCATTTTTAGGTCTTAAAAACAAGCTACAAAATAAAACCCTAAATAAAAATTATTTAGGGTTTTGACCAAGATGAAATTAAATTTTTCTAAAAAGCAGATTTCTACGAAAATTAGGCTTGTTTTGCTACCTGAATGTTCATCAAAAGGCGCACTTCGTCGCTTACCACTACGCCGCCAGCCTCTGTTACGGCACTCCAATTCAAGCCAAAATCTTTTCTGTTGATTTTGCCCGAAAGTTCAAAACCTGCCTTTACGTTGCCGTAGGGGTCTGTCGCTGTGCCGCCATATTCTACGGCTAAGGTTACGCTTTTGCTTACGCCTTTTATCGTTAGATTGCCTTCTAATGTATAAGTTGTATCACTTTTTTTAGCAAATTTGGTAGAAGCAAAGGAAAGAGTAGGAAAACTTGCAGCATTGAAAAAGTCGTCTGATTTCAAATGGGCATCACGCTGCTCTATGCCCGTATCGATGCTCTCTATTTGTGCCTCAAATTGGATAGAAGCTCCGTTGAAGTCGTCGCTTTCGACACTTAAAGAGCCTGAAAAAGATTTGAAACTTCCCGTAACGGTAGAAATGACTAAGTGTTTTACCTTGAATTGAACTTCAGAGTGTGCAGGGTCGATGAGCCAAGTAGTTGCCATGTTGTAAGAAATAATTGGTTTTGAAATATATTTTGTAAAGATTGCGATACCTGCCTTGTTCGGTCTTTGTGGGGTTTGTGTTGTATCAAATCAAAGACGAGCAGGTAGCGGCTTTCAGATATATGTACGTACAACTATTATTTTTGTTGTACCTACACTTATTTTTTTTAGAAAAAATCAACATCTTAGGAAAAAATCTTTTCTGCCACTCCTCCTGTCGCTTGGTTTGTCTTTTTCCTCGTTATTTTCTCTCTCATTTTTTCCATCATTTTTTGTCCTTTTGTAGCCTCCTTTTCAAGGCGTATCGCGCAATTTGTCTAAAAGTGCATTGAGCAGTTGTGCCTCCGAAGCAGACAGACCTGCCAAATGAGGATTGTCTTTTTCAAAATCATCATCAATCTCTTTTAAAAGAGCCAAGCCTTTTTCGCTGATATAGACCTCTATTTCACGCTTGTCGCGTTCCGAAGTTTGCTTGCTAACGTACTCTTTTTCAAGGAGTTTGTCTATGATTCGCGTCGTATTTGAGTTTCTATCTATCATACGTTCTTTAATATCGCGCACGCAGAGCGACTTAGGATTCTGCCCGCGCAAGATACGCAAGACATTAAATTGCTCATTCGAAATGCCAAAGGCTTTAAAACGTGGTAGCATACGGCTTCGCAACCAACTGGCAGTAAAGAGAATATTAAGATGGGCTTTCTGCATCTCACTTTTGAAATGGCTCATTTGAAGTTCGTCTTCTATTTTCATTTTGTATCAAAGATTGAATTGATAAAATTGTACCTACAACTTTTTTTTCTCACGAGGCTCTGCAAATATCGTACTTTTTTGTCTATTTTCCTAATTAGCTTCTAAATTTCTAATTTTTACTTCCCAAAAGTCAAAAATATTTTCTGACTTGGTATAGCCCCTCAATAGCTACCTTTTTTAGCTTTCAAAGTCGTACTTTTTTGTTTTTTTTAACATTTTTTTAGGCTTTTCGTTTGGCAATGCCGTTTTTTTACTCTACTTTGCAGACCCTTATGCCTGCCTTTGCTTATTGCTTCTATGAAAATGAAAAAAATGAAAGTTGTCTTAGCTGAGTTCCGCTTTTGTGTGTTTTTAGTTCTTGTTTTTCTTTATTTTTTCAAATCAGTTTCTGCACAAACGCCACAAACGGCACTTTTTCCCGATTCCACCTCGCTGCTGCTCCGCCTAAATTTTGCACAAGACAAAAAGGCGATGCAGGCTTTTTTTCCCATAGAAGCCTACGCTTACTTTGAAGACGAAACAGCAAACCTGCCTGCCAACGAAATTTTAAAGCAAAACTTTACTACCTTCAAAGGAAAAGAACCCAACGAAGCGACCCTGCACGTAGGAAATGGGAAAAATTGTATTTGGGTGAAATTAGATTTTTACAATGAAACTTCGGAAAATAACTGGATTTTAGAACTAAATGGGGCTTTGGCAGATGTAGAATTGTACGAAAAGGCACAAAATCAACTTTTGCTTCTCTACAAAACAGGGCTATCCCAAGACTTTGAGAGCCGCCCTATTCAAACAGATGCCTTCCTTTTTCCGCTACAAATTCCCACTTTGGAGGCAAAGACCTATTATGTACACCTTAAAAGCGACTATTTTCAGGGCAAAATGGGCATTGGGCAGCCTCTTTATTTTTACGAGCGCGACCACAAAATTGATATAATAGAAGGTATTTTATATGGTTGTTTTTTGATAATGCTTTTTTATAACTTTGTAATTTATTTATCAAGTAAAGAAAAACTTTATCTTTATTATGCTTTAATGCTTACTTTTTCTTTTTTAGCCATTATGCAATTAAGAGGGCATGGCTTCGAATGGCTCTGGCGCAATTTTCCCATTGTCAATCAATATGCCCCCATTTTTCACGCGGGGAATGGCTTTTTTAGTATTCTTTTTGTGCGTTATTATCTGAAAATGCGCGAAAATAGTCTTGTTTTTAATAGAATTTTACTTTTCTTTTCAGCCTCTTTTCTTTTAGCGATTTTGGCTGCCTTATTGGGGTTCAAAACTTTTGCCTCGCTTACCAACCAACTTTCTGCCCTTTTTTCCGCGCCTTTTACCCTTATTGCCGCCCTTGTTATTTGGAAAAAGGGCTTCAAATTAGCCTTGTATGTGGTTTTGGCTTGGGGGTTGTATCTAATTGGTATGATAATTTTTGTGTTGGCAGGCTTGGAAATACTCCCCTACACTACCTTTACCAAAAATGCAGCCCATGTGGGCGCATTGCTTGAAATGATTTTATTGGCTTTGGCTGTGGCGGCGCAGATAGATTTCTATAAAAAAGAGCATGCAAAGGCGCAGCGTGAATCTATGGAACTTTTAGAAGAAAACCAAAATTTGATTTCAGAACAAAACAAAGTTTTAGAAGCAAAAGTATCGGAACGAACAGAAGAGCTTAATATGCTGAACGAGGAACTGATACAAAATTTAGATAAATTAAATAGTCAAAATATTATCATCGAGCGCAAAAATCAAAACATTACCGCCAGTATCACCTATGCCAAAAGGATTCAGGAGGCAATGCTGCCCGAAAAAAGTTTTTTTGAACAGCATTTAAAAGAACATTTTATCTTCTTCCAACCGCGCGATATTGTGAGCGGCGATTTTTATTATGCTAAAAAAATTGTGCAAGCAGGGAGCGAAAAAATTATTTTGGCAGCGGTAGATTGCACAGGGCATGGCGTACCCGGTGCCTTTATGTCCTTGATAGGCAATGACTTACTAAATGAAATTATAGAATTGCGACAAATTACACAGCCCGACGAAATTCTCAATCAGCTACATGCCAGTTTGCATAAGTCCCTCAAACACCAACAACACAGCCAAATTGCAGATGGCATGGACATTGCGATTTGTTGTTTTGATAAAGAAGCCAACACGCTTTATTTTGCAGGCGCACGCAACCAACTTTTTTATATAGAAGATGGCAAAGGCGAATTTATTAAAGGCAATATCTTTTCGGTAGGAGAAAAAAATTACGAAAGAAAAGGTAAAATTATCTTTTCAAAACATACACTATCACTGAAAAATGCTTCTCATTTTTATCTATTTTCTGATGGTTTTGCCGACCAATTTGGGGGCGAGCGCAACAAGAAATTTACTTCTAAGGCATTGCGCGATTTGCTTTTTCAAATTCACGAACTGCCCATGACAAGCCAATATGAAATCCTGACCGAAACCTTCCACAAGTGGCGCGGCACACAAAGGCAGATTGATGACGTACTTGTCATGGGCTTTAAAGTGTAGAAAAGATGCAACTAAAATTTTTAGAAAGAAACGATATTGACAAAGAAAAATGGGATTTTTGTATTCAAAATAGTATCAATCCGTTGCCCTATGCCCTTTCTTGGTACTTAGATGCGGTAACGGCAGGGCGTTGGGCGGCAGTGGTAGGCTTGGAAAATGAGCGTTATGTGGCAGTGATGCCGCTGCCTTGGGAACGAAAATATTATATTCGCTATTTAAAACAGCCAATTTTTTGTCAGCAATTAGGGCTTTTTTCTATGCAAAAAATAGAAGAAGATTTATGGTTAGAATTTTTAAAAATAGTAGAAAAAAAATTTAGATATGCAAGTCGTTATCATTTTCACGTAGGTCAGGAAAAAGTCATCAATACATTGAAAAAAAAGTATGATTTTCAAACATTTTACACGCACCATTTAGATTTACAACTTTCTTACGAACAACTTTCAAAACGATACGACGCAGACAAACGCTACCATTTGCGTCAAGCCGCTAAAAAATACAAGGCAGGGCTTTTTCAGATAGGTTCAAATCTAAAACCAGAGCAGTTGTATGCACTCTTTGAAGAAAGCGTTAGTTCAAAAATAGTGGGAGGAATTGATAAAAAAGCAGCGATTATCTTTAAAAAATTATACCAAGTCTTAGAAAAAATAGCAGTTTGTCTAATTTTTATACCTTTAATCAAAATGAAATTGAGGCAGGTATTCTTATTTTTTCTTGGCAGAAATGGCACATTTATATTTTTAATGCAGGCAGGCAGAAATATAGAGCCAATCAAGGACGACTTTGGCTTTTAGATGCTTTTTTTCGCCACCAAAGTAGCAGTTTTTCGCCTTCCCTTTTCGATTTCGAGAGTGCGCAAGCCTTAGAAGTGGCATATTTTTATGAAAGATTTGGTGCGAGCAAAGTACCCTTTTGGGTGTGGCACTACAACCGCTTGCCTTTTTTCTTGAATTGGCTTTGGGCATTGAAAAAGACTTTGAAAGCCATCAAAAAGACAAAGTTTTTGTAGTATTCTTATACTTTTTCGTTCAAAAATTTCTTTTTTTCAAAAAGTGCGTTGGCGTTCAGACTTGTCTGTTTGGCTACTTTTTCAGGCGAACAGTTACATATTTCTGCAATTTTTTTAGCAATAAATTCTAAATAGGCAGGTTCATTTCGCTTTCCACGATACGGAACAGGAGCTAAATAGGGGGCATCTGTTTCCAAAACCAAATGTTCAAGCCCGACTTTGTGTAGAAAATCAGCCAGTCCGCTATTTTTAAAGGTAACAACGCCACCGATACCCATTAGAAAACCTGCCGCCTTGATGCGTTCTGCCTGTTCTTCTGTACCACCAAAACAATGAAAAATGCCACGCAAGTTATCATCATTTACTGATTCTATCAAATCTAAGGCTTCGTTTGTGGAATTGCGCGTATGAATGACAATCGGTATTTGGCGCATTTTTGCCCATTCTATCTGAATTTTGAAAGCCTCTTTTTGTTGTTCCATAAAAGTCGTGTCCCAATAAAAGTCCAGACCAATTTCGCCGACGGCTACAAATTCGCGCTTGTGAAGCCAGTCTTCTACGATATAAAGTTCTTTTTCAAAATCTTTTTTGACCGAACAGGGGTGCAAGCCCATCAGTGCCGTACAATAATCGGGGTTTTGAAGCTCCACTTCCATCATGGCATCGATGCTGGTGCTATCTACATTGGGGAGGTAGAGATGACTCACCCCTGCCTGACGTGCGCGATTGAGCGTTTCGGCTCGGTCTTTATCGAAGGATTTGTCGTAAATATGGGCGTGTGTATCAATAAAAGACATAGGAATTTTGATAGAATAAGATTTTAAATCGTTTTCAAAAAAGTTTATTTTGTATCGGACACCTGATAATGTGCCAAAATACCAAAGCTCGACAAGTTTGAGGTTTGGTCTAAATTATATCCTAAAATGCTAAGTATTTCTAATAAGCGTTCCTTACTTTGTGCCTCAATCTCTAAAAGGGGCGGAATGTTGGGATACTCGTCTATTTCAAAATGCAAATCTTGGTACTGAAAAGAAGTGCGCTTTTTAGAAAAGGAGCGAATAGGAACAAGACCTAAGTGCTTGATAATCAAGTCCATTTTTTCAAAATCTGTTACAAAAACTTCCTCTTCCTGCATTTCTTTGGCAAAACTATTTTCGCTATTGGGGAGGGCAGCTTTAAAGGTAAGTTCATTAGTTGTACCTTTTTTTCGCAGGCGCAATACTTTTTTTTCCGTCCCAAGTGTATTTTCGGGATAGTCGTAGTAGATGGCGGCTAATTCGCCTTCAAAAGTTTGGATAGCACCCAAACGGCGCAATTTTTCAATAACCTGATTTTTATCTATTTCTAAAATTTTAACTTCTATTTCGTTCATGTTTGAAAGATTCACCCTACAAAACGGTCAAGTTTTATAGGGTTGTTATTTTTTTAAATCAAAATATAAAGCAGCGCAGCCAATACGACCCAAAGTATGCCCATAAAGTGCCAATAAGTACGCACCATTTTGAGTTTTAGGTGTTCATAAGGGTTTGTTACTGCAATTAGAACCTGTACCGAGTCTTTTCCCTTGCTGTATATCTGAAAGGCGTAGTATGCCAGATACAAGACCCCTGCCAGAAGGTGCGCCAAATGCAGCCCCGAAATGATGTAGAGATAAGCACCAGAGGCGTGTCCTGAAAGTTGTGTGCCTGTTTGGTAAAGATGCAGCCAGCCCATGACTTGAAAAAGTGCAAAGATACCGCCCAAAATGTTGGTGATATTGAGATAAATCGCCATCTTTTCGAAATTATCGCGGAAAAAACTTTGGCGAGCCTTTTCTATCGCAAAACTGCTCAATAAGATAAAGAAACTACTTGCTGCAAACTGCCAAGGGTAGCGCGAAAATTCCGCCTTTACACTCTCTTCGGGCAGCGGACTAATGGCTAAAAGCAGTAACAAAAATGAAAAAATGGTTACGATACTGGCAATTCCTAAATAGAGCATGATAAGATAGGGGTGCTGTCTTTCTACTCTTCTAAGCAGGTTTTGTTCGTGAAGTTCGAGGTCTTTTTCTTGCCTTTGCATATCATAAGACTTGAATAAGGTAGGGAATAAATTTGACGGAAAGAAAGGGCGATACGATTCTAAGCATAAAGATAGGACTTTTGTTGTGAAAAGTCAAGTTAAAAATGCAAAAGGCGAAAAAAATAATAGCAAACAGACTTTTAAGGGCAGCAAAAATGAAAAAATAGAGGCAAGGGGTTTGAAAAAATAATAAAAGTAACAAAAAAAAGCCACTTTTTTAAAAGTGGCTCTTTTGTATTTCTTGTAAGTCTTATCTATTTTTTAGCTCGATTGCTTTAAACAGTCAAACGCTATAAAATAGACGTGTATAAGTGGGCGCAATAGGATTCGAACCTATGACCCCCTGCTTGTAAGGCAGGTGCTCTGAACCAGCTGAGCTATGCGCCCTTTCGGGGATTGAAACAAAAATTGTTTCTTTTTTTGTTTTAGAACCTTTCGTTCCGCTTTGATGACACAAAGGTATAGCCTTTTTTTGTAACCTCCAAATTCTGACGACATTTTTTTTAGAAAAAAAGCAAAAAAAAAGAGGCTTAAAAAAAAGTGTCTGAAAATCAGGTAGTTTGTTTGGGGTAATATTTTAGCTCTTGGCAGGCTTTTGGGTGAGAGCAACGGCACTAAAAAAAGTGCTACCCCAAAGGCGTAGCACTTTATTCGATTATGATTCACCTAAACAGAATAAAAAATAACAACAAAAACCGTTTTTTAGCTCGCCATAGAACTGATTTTTTGTTTGGCAAGCCAATTTTGCGCCGCTTCTATGCTTCCAAAAGTGGCATCTATAAAATCGGGCGAATTGTCGCGAGCAGCATCATAGACCTTTTCGGTCGTGATTTCCACAAAAGCGTCGTTGGGCTGCACCACTGCCACGCGCTTTAGCCCTAAAGTTATCGCACGCGGAAAGAACACTTGCGCGATATAATCGCTGGCTTGTTTATTGATGAGCTTCATCTGGGTATGGTCGGCAAGGGCTTTGTGAAAACGTTTCTTCATCAAGAGTTGAAGCACTGCCCCTAAAAGCGTTTCCCATTGCTCTATTTGTAGAAAGCCTTTGGGTTGAATTACATAGTAGTCGGCATTTTCTTGGTAATAGATTTTGCCAAACTTTTCCTCGAAGTGTGTGATGGTAGTCATGCGTAAGTTTTTTGTTTGTGAAGGACGTTTCGTAAAGGCACAAAGGTGGATTACTGCAAGGTTCAACAAAAAGCAGTATCCATCTTTTTTTGTTGAAGCTTCGAGTTACGCTTTCATAACACAAAAAACAGAAAAGTGTTTAAGGCGGAGTTCTTTTTTCCCTTTTTTATTTTCTCTCTTGTTTATTTTTTTATCAGTGGGCTGTTCAGAAAAGTTTGAACAAAACCTGCCTTTTGCGCATGCTGCATCATTTGTGCAGTGTGAGGGGTCAGGACAAGGTCAAGATTGTTTTTTTCTTTTAAATAAGCGGCTAATTTTCTAATTTTATTGCGTCTTTTTAAATCGCCAATGTCGCGGATATAAATAGCCGATACGCGCTTCGGGTATTTTAGGGCAATGCGAGTATAGACTTCTGCATCTTTTTGTCCGCTATCGCCTAAAAGTACAAAAGAAAGTTTAGGATAAGTTTGTAAAATCTGTTTTATTTTGTCTATTTTATGAAAATGATTTCCCGTACCTGATTTCCAAACCTTCCAACTCAAATCTTTTTTTTGCAGCAAAAAAGGGGCTTGCGGAATATTTTGGTGCTGACAAAAATCTTCTAATAGGTCGTACAAATTCCATTCGCTACTCGAAACATAAAAAATTGGATTTTCTTTCTGACCATTATAGCCTTTTTTCAAGGCTTGATAAAAATGAACGACACCTTCCATTGGCTTTCGGCGGTGCGCATGGCGGGTCAGGAGTAGGTATATTTTTTTTAAGGGCTTGGTGGCGTGCGAAAGTAGGAAGGTATCGTCTATATCGGAGATGATACCAAACTGCGCCTTTTCTGATTGCGGCATCAAGACCTGCGCCTCTACGGGGTAGTAAATGGGGTCTTGGGTTTGTTTGTCTAAAAGTTGGATATGGGCTTTCTGCCACGTATAGGGCTTGGATTGCGCTTTTTCTTCTTTCGAAAGGGGGATACAGACTTCAAAGAAGCCATCTTCGTCGGTTTGTGCTAAGGCATCGCGCCCCAAAAAAGAAACCTGTACGGGCATTTCGGGAATGGTATCGCTCAAATAGCGTTTGAGCATAGCCAAGAGATTGCGGTGGAGGCGATTTTTGCGCTTGGTCTTCAAAATGCCACTATTTTCCAATACGCGCCCTCTGATGCGTACCATGTGTTCGTTGCCAAAGCTATGATAGGGCATGATAAGCGGCTCATCGAGCCAGCCCAAGTAGTGTTTGAGGCTTAGTTTGAGGCGTTTGGCAGGATAACGCGCCATGCGCCTGACGTTGCGATACAGGTTGCGGCTTTTGTGCATGTCAAGAAAGATTGCGAATCGCGTGTGCTAAACTTTGGGCTTTTGGCTCTCTTTGTGTCTATTTTCGTAGGGCTTCTTGGCTTAGTCGGAAGAGGTGATGCGGTATTTATCGCGCAATTTTTTGAGTTGTCTTTCTTTGATGGACTGCAAATCGGCTTCGATGTCTTCTATCCATTTTACTTGGTTGTACTTGCCGTCGGGGTGCTTATCGCGGTAGTAGGTGTAGGTAAGTCCTTGCTCCTCGTAAATTTCTTTGTATAAATCTTCGATGATGACAAAATTTTCCGCAATGTTTTGTTTCAATTCCGCCATGCCCTCCCTTTCAGGCATCACGACGGCTTCTATGCCCTGCATGTCGGCAAAGGAAATGGTGCTGTACGCGCTGCTATTTTTGGCGGCTTCAATTTGGCGTTCAAATTCGCGAAAAGCGGCTTCGTCTATAAAAAAGCCGTCAGAGGCATCTTCGGTGATGACAAAGCCTACGACGGCTTCGTTGCTTGCCAAACTTCTTAGCATTAACTCCTGTTTCCAATTATTGACTTTGTCGCGCTCACTGCTGCTCATGGCTGTCCAATCTTTGCCCATGTATTGCGTCCAGAGGGTAGAATCGGTGGGCTTATCCAGCAATTTGCCCCAAACCACAGGTTTTCCCATAGGGTCTTCTATCCATTCGTCGTCTTGTGCAAAGACCGTAGAAGCCGACAAAAACGAAAAAGCCAATACGCAGACCCAAAGTTTAGCAAAAAAAGCAAACGAATGGGCAAACAAGGAGGGTAGGTTGTTTTTCATACGATAAAAAATTTGAATAGTTTTGATAACGACAAGGGTAGGATTGGTGTCCCTTGCAGGATAGGAAGGCGGAGCTGCCTTTGAGAAGTGGCAAGTGCAAATAGAGAGCCTTTGTGCGCAAGTGGCTTCTAACTTGTGTCGGTGCTTAGGTTTCGATTGTTTAAAATTCGACCAAAGATAGCTATTTTTGGTCTTTCTTACAACCTTTTTTCCAAAAGCGGGCTTTAAATATGTAATTTGCTCGTGGTAGCCTCTGCAAAAATCGCATCTTTTTTGTCGGAGTGGCTTTTTTTATCAAAATAAAAAGTTGTTTCCTCGCCTACATGGAGGGAATTGGTACAAAGTAAGCCTACGCGCTTTTGCTTCGGGCTTGCTTTTTTCTGCTTTTTCTGCTTATTTTTGTTGGTCAATATCCTTATTTCTCTTTTTTATGTCAAAATTTATCGCTCTTTTTTTAGGTAGAAAAAAAACGGTAGGTCTTTTCTGGATTGTGCTTTCCCTATTTTTTTCGCTCTCTTTGCGTGCCGTTCCCGATACCCTTTTTTTACAACAAAACATCACCAAATACTACCAAAAGCATCAATACGATTCGGTAATGCCCTTTCTTTGGCAGTTGGAACAAGCAAAAACTCTTTCTAACATAGGCAAGATAGACGCATATCTAAAATTAGGAAAAATAAAAGTCGAACATTATAGCCAATATGATAGTGCCTTATTTTATTTCGAAAAAATTAGACCGCTTGCAAATCTCCAAACAAAACAAGGACGCAAAAATATCGCCCAAGCCGCCCTCAATAGTGCTATCGCTTTTCGCATGAAGGGCGATTACGACAAAGCCTTCGCCCAAGTATTAGAAGCCGAAAAGATAGCCGCAGCATTGGAAGATGAGGAACTAACCATTTCTGTTCTCAATACCAAAGGGATTCTCTATCGTTATCAGAAAGAGTATGAAAAAGCACTTATTTATTATCGCGAGGGTTTAGAAAAGGCGCGTTCCTACCTACAAAATCAGACCGATTCTGCCAAAGAAAGAGTGGGCAAAGAGTGGGCTTTTCATTTTTACAACAACCTTGCCCTTACCTTCAAACAGCTTGGCAGATACGATTCGGCGTTGGTTTTGATAGAAAAAGCACTCGAATTGGGTAATGAAGTGCTGCCCGAAAAAGCCCTTTATCCACACTACGGCAATGCTGCCATGCTCTATAA
Organism: Hugenholtzia roseola DSM 9546; assembly: GCF_000422585.1. Lineage (NCBI taxonomy): Bacteria > Pseudomonadati > Bacteroidota > Cytophagia > Cytophagales > Bernardetiaceae > Hugenholtzia > Hugenholtzia roseola. The sequence continues at coordinate 56,740 of NZ_KE383885.1, read as the reverse complement.
GCGCGTCGGCAAGCTCAAAGAGGCACAAATGCTCCTGACCAAAGCGATAGCCATTGCCCAAAAAGGCGAAAATACGGCAAATCTGGGCGCACTTTACATCAACTTGGCACATATCGAGATGGCACTGCAAGAGTGGAATCAGGCAATCGCCGCCGCCGAAAAAGGCAAACAATTAGCACTCGAAGCCCAACACAAGGAGTGGATAAAAAATGCCTACGGCACTTTGGCAGAAGCTTTTGCAGGGAAAAAAGATTATCAAAATGCGTATTTCAACTTAGCCGAAAAACTTTTTTGGGTCGATTCTCTGTTTGGCATAGAAAAGACCAACGCCGTCGCTCAAATGGAGGTGCGCTATGAAACGGAAAAGAAAGAAAAAGAAATTTCACAGCAACAAAACCAAATTTTAGCCTTAGATTTGGAAAATGAGCGCAAAGAAAAAGTCTTGATAAGCGGCGTGGGTCTGGTCTTGCTGCTGCTTGCCTTTGGTCTGGTTTTGTATAAAAAACAGCAAGCCAAAATCAAGAACCAAGCTTTAGCGAAGGAAAAGACCGAATTACAACTGAAAAATACCCTTTTGGAACAAGAAGTCCTCGAAGGGCAGTTGCAATACCAACAGCAACTTTTGGCGCGTAAAAATCAGGAGCTTCTTTCCTTTACCATTCTTTTGGTGCAAAAACGGCAAGCCTTAGAAGAAGTGGTAGGGCAGATTGAAAAAGAAGACATTGATGCCAAAATCAAGAAGCGGATTCAAATTCTGACCCATAACGAACAAAGTTTTAGCCAAGAGTGGGAGGAGTTCCAACGCCGCTTCGAGCAAGTCTATACCGATTTTTTCCCCCGCCTCAAAAGGCAGTTTCCTGCCCTAACGCCCAACGAATTGCGCCTCTGTGCCTTGCTTCGCCTCAATCTTAGCACCAAAGAAATGGCAGTCTTGCTCAATATCTTGCCCGATAGCGTCAATATGAGCCGCTACCGATTGCGCAAAAAATTTGAACTTAATACAGATGAAAATCTGATAGATTTTATCATGTCGCTCTGAAAATGAGCGTAGAGGCGGCAGGGCAACTGTTCTTTTCTAATCTTTATTAAAATTTAGCACTAAAATTTAGCTCCTTTATGCGCATCATATACATGGGAACGCCCGATTTTGCCGTTCCGTCCTTAGAAATTTTGGTACAAAACGGCTACAAAGTAGTAGGCGTAGTTACCGCTCCCGACAAGCCCGCAGGCAGGGGGCTTAAAGTGCAGGAATCGGAGGTAAAACAGGCGGCTCGCAGGCTTAATTTGCCCATTTTTCAGCCTACCAACTTGAAAGACCCCGATTTTCAGGCAGAATTGAAGGCTTTGAACGCACACCTGCAAATTGTAGTGGCTTTTAGAATGTTGCCCGAAGCGGTTTGGAATATGCCGCCGCTGGGAACGCTCAATCTGCATGCCTCTTTGTTGCCCCAATATCGCGGTGCTGCCCCTATCAATTGGGCAATCATCAATGGCGAAAAGGAAACAGGGCTTACTACTTTTTTCCTTCAACACCAAATTGATACAGGCGATATTATCCTACAAGAAAAAGAAGCCATACAAGAAGACGACACCGCAGGGACGCTCTATGATAGGCTCAAAATCAAGGGTGCGGAGCTAATTCTCAAAACGGTTAGGCTGATAGAAAAAGGCGATTATACGCTGCAAAAGCAAATCATCAAAGACCCCGAAAGCCTCAAACCTGCCCCCAAAATCTTTACCGAACATACCTTTATCAATTTTAGGCGAAAGGGCGAGGATATTCTCAACTTTATGCGCGGACTTGCGCCCTACCCCATGGCACGTATGCGCCTCAACGACAAAGCCTACAAAGTCTTCGAAGCCGATTTTATAGAAGATGATGCCCCCAGCGAACTTATGATGGGTGAATTTCGCACCGACGGCAAAAGTTTTTTGCATATCCGAATCCCCGACGGCTATTTGGCAATACAGCAGTTGCAGGCAGAGGGCAAAAAGAAAATGAGCATCAGCGAATTTTTACGCGGCAACAAGCTATAATTTACCTTTCACAAAATAAAATCCTAACAATATTTTTAACAATATTTTTATTTTCTTTTTTAAAAAAATACTATGCCAACTTTGATTACCTATAATCTCAATGGCTTTCGTGCAGCAGTGAAAAAGGGCTTTTTAGAATGGCTTGAAGCCGAAAACCCCGACATCGTGTGCTTACAAGAGGTGAAGGCTACGCCCAAGCAGTTAGAAAAAGAGCTTGCCTTTTTAGCCAACTTAGGTTATGAAAGCTACTTTTTTCCTGCCCAAAAAGCAGGGTATAGCGGAGTGGCTATCCTAACCAAAATCAGCCCAAAAGCGGTCGTTTATGGCATGGACAACCCCAAATATGATGCGGAAGGGCGCGTGCTGCGTGCCGACTTCGATACCTTTTCGGTCGTGAGCGTCTATATGCCTTCGGGAACTTCGGGCGATAGCAGGCAGGATTTTAAGTACGAATGGTTGGAAGATTTTACCCAATACATCGAGGCTTTGCGCAAAACTATCCCCAATCTTATCCTAAGCGGCGATTACAACATTTGCCACAAGCCCATCGACATCAATTTCCCTAAAAAGCACGAAAAAATGACGGGCTTTCTGCCCCAAGAACGGGCGTGGTTTGATGATTTCATCAACTTAGGTTGGGTAGATGCTTTTCGCGTCTTTTCGCAGGCGGCAGAGCAATATACTTGGTGGAGCTATCGCAGCAAAGCGCGTGAGAAAAATTTGGGCTGGCGCATCGACTACCATTTAGTAACTGATAGTTTTGCCCCTCGTCTGCAAGATTGTCAAATTCGCAGCGAGGCTGTTCATTCCGACCACTGCCCTGTTTGGCTTTCTTTTGTCTAATTTTTGTCTGATAGACCTTTCAAAATTCAAAACCTATCTACTTTTCAAAAAGTAGATAGGTTTTTCTAAAAACTACTGAATGGGTTTCACTTCAAAACCTTCCTTCTTCAAAAGTGCGATAACGCCTTCTTCGCCTCCCAGATGGGCTGCGCCAATGGCGATAAAGTGCGTTTTTTCGGCTATTTTGGGTGCAATGCGCTCTGCCATCAGGTAGTTTCGTTTGAGCAGGAGGTTTTCATTGAGCTGTAACGAACTACTTTGGGTTGCAATTTTTTGAAGTTCGTCCAGATTTTCTTCGGCATACCAGTCGAGCATTTTTTCAATAGTAGGGTCTTTGCCGCCATTTTCTTGGGCATTTTTCAACCCTTCTACACTTTCGACCAATAATTTTGCCTGCTCCTGCAAAGAAATAGAGGTAAAGGCATCGAGCTGTTCGCCCAACGTTTCCAATCCTATTACTTCTTTGCCTTCTTCTTTTGCCTTCCTTTGTAGGTACAAATCCAGCGGCGGTCGGCTACTCGAATCGGCACTCGCCGTCTTTTTTGCATTGGCAGCATCAGAGAGAAAGACCACTAAAAAAATAGGCTGTATTTTATCCATCATCGCGACCATCATGGGCATTTTGGCTTGTAGGGCAGTTTTTACTTCCTGATACTGTGCCGAGTCGAGCAACGCTTTGAGCGTGGTATCGCCTTTGATAAACATTTTAGGCATCATGGCTGCCGCAGAAGCATTGGGGTCTATGTCCAAATCCATTTCTCCTGCCAAGACTTCGCAGGTATTGAGGTAAGGCGAAATTTTTTCTATATGTGTGTAGGCACGCGCGTCGCTTACGTGCATAGTGCCGTAGAGGTAGGAGGGTTTGGTTAGTCCTTTTCCTGTAATTTCCCAAAGCAGTTGTGCTTGAAGTGGAAAGGCGCAAAAGAAAAAGAGGGCAAAAAGCAGTGTTTTTTTCTGTGTCATTTTCTAAAATAGATTGATGAGTTTGGAGGTGTTTCCTTAGAAAGGCGATACAAGAGAAGCCAAGTCTAATATTTTTTTTCCATATTTTTTTGTCAGAAGTGGCGATTCCGCTCTCAAAATCCTATCTGACGTAGCAAAGAGCCGTTTTGCGTATTTTTGAAGTACAGAAAATAGCGGCATTTTTTAGCAGGCATCAGGCTCAAAGTGAAGTTCAAATAAAAAACCCTCTCTAAATAGGGAGGGCTTTTTCAGTATGAAATAGTACGGTTGGGATACTATTTATCGTAAAAGCGAAACAAAATAGTTGGGGCGCGGAACGCAATGCTTTCTTTCTCTGTTGGTGCTATGGAAGTTTCCTTGTGTTTTCTCTCTGTTTTCTCTTTATTTTTTCTGCATTTTTTCTTTTGAGGAGGCTGCCCCGAAGGTTTGACAAATATACACCTGTGTCGCAATATTGGTTTGCTTTCTTTCCTATACAATCGCTATACAAGCTCTACTTTTTTTCAAAAAACCGTTCTTTTCTTTCGGTGGCAGGTTTTTATTTTTTAGATTCGATACGACAAACTTTGTGTAAGTGCTTCTTTTTCAAGATTTTAGAAAATCAAAGCCCTATACAGTGCGTTTTTAAATTTAAAAGTAAATTTTTAAATAGTGTTGTTTTTTGAAAAAATTATATAAAATTAAAACAAATAATAAAGTGAAAAACATTTTTGATTAGAACCTGTAAAACGGGATAGCGTCCTTCTTTTTTCTGCAAAGGTTGGATTTATGGTGGCATTGCCTTATCTTTACTCTTATTACTCGACTTCTATTTTTAGATAGCCTTTATGAACACAAGTACGAAAAAAAAATTGCGCAAAGGAGCTTTTGGGCTTTTTTTCGTGGCGGCAGGTCTGCTACTTCTCTTTTTGGTGTTGCGATATTTTAATTTGGTTTTTGTAAGCCATGAGCCTTTCAGGGTTATCCCCGAAGATGCGGTTTATATGATAGAAACAGAAAATCCGATGGAGGCGTGGCAGAAAATTAGCGAAAGTGCCATTTGGAAGCACCTTTCCAAACAAGATAGCCTCAAAGATGTAGCAAGTGCGGCACAGACGCTCACCGACTTTATCCATGAGCAAAAAGAGTGGCTGCAATGGGTGGCAAAACGCGATGTCGTTATTTCGGCGCACCTCTACAATCAGAAAGAATATGACTTTTTATATGTCGTAGATTTGCCTATTAAAATAGAATCACAATTTCAAAACTTAGTGAGTCCTTATTTGAAAGAATATGGGCAGACCCTCGATACGGCTTCTTACAAGGCGTATCCGCTTTTTTTGTTTGAAAATAAGGCTGATAAAAGCGTCTTGACAGTAGCTTTTATAGATAATCTTTTGGTTTGTTCTTATACGCGCCTTTTGGTAGAAGCTGCCATAGACCAACATTTTGCCCCCTATTTTAGCGACCAAAAACAGTTTAAGATGGTCGAATCGAACCTTTCCAATAATGGTATCGGAAATTTGTATGTTAATTATCGCTACTTGCAAAACTACATGCAGGCGGTCTTGGCGCAGGACAATCCCTATATGCAGAGCATTGCAGAGGCGACACTTTTTTCGGGAGGCACTTTGAAGACAAAAGAAAACGACAAGCAAACACTTCTTTCTTTGGACGGATATAGCAGTCTGAACGATACCTTAGCCACTTATTTGCGTGCGCTTGCCCTTTCGGGGAATGGCAAAATCACTGCGCCTCGCATTATTTCGCAAAGAGCGGCTTTCTATTTTAGTCTTACTTTTGATAATTTAGAAACTTTTACTACCAATTTTCAATCGCTATTAAAAGATTCCGATACAGTGCAGTACAATTCCTATAAACGTAATGTAGAACGGGTAGAGTCTTTTTTAAAGATAAGTTTAGAGGAGCATTTTTTCTCTTGGGTAGGAAATGAAATTGCCGTTGTCCAGACCGAACCGCATAGCAGCGGCAGAAAGGCAAATGATGAATTTGCCCTGATTATCAAGACCAAAAATATCAATGAGGCAAAAAAGAACCTGCAATTTATTGCCGACCAAATTCGAAAACGCTCACCCGCCAAATTCAAAACCTTAGAACATCGTGGGCATAAGATTAGCTTTTTGGCGATAAAAGGTTTTTTTCAGTTTATTTTAGGAAAATATTTTGATAAAATTGAAAAACCGTATTTTACCATCATAGAAGATTACGTCATTTTTAGCAACAGCCCGACCACCTTACAAGGCATCATAGACGACTACCGTATTCGCCTTGTCCTGACGGAAGACGCTGATTTTCAGACCCTTTTTCAGGAATTTGACCAAAGCTCAAACTTTTTCTTTTATACCAAGACTCCAATTCTGATGCGCTCGATGGTCAGTATGGTAGAGCCTGATACGTGGAAAAGTATGAAAAGAAATGAAGATTATCTTATCTGTTTTTCACAATTTGCCCTACAACTAAGCGAATCGCGCGGAAATTTTGATACCCGCTTGGCTACCCTTTTCGAGATGCCACAAGAGGTAAGGCAGAAAGAGCAATTAGTTTTGGCACTAAGGCGCGAAAAATTGGACAATATCCCCATTACTTCGCAAAGTTCGCTTTTAGATAGAATGACCGCCTTTCTGGGCAGCGAGCAGGAGCAAACAGAGGCAACCGAAGAATTGATGGGCAGTTTACAGGATTTGTTAAATATCAATCCGCAGGAAATGGTCGATATTTCCGAAGTTGGCTCGGCAGATTTTTACCGAATCCGCAAGACTTTGGAACGCACCGATGAGGAAGGAAAACGGCTCAAATTTCAGATACGGGGCGGCAAAAAAGACGGCTTTTATCGTGTCTATCAAGACGGAAAATTGCGCATCAGTGGCAACTACAAAGATGATTTGCCCGATGGCGTATGGAAATTCTATGACGAAAACGGAAAAATGATAGAGCGAAGACGCTATAAAAACGGAGAGGAGCAAAAACTGCAAACTAAGTCGCTTTTCTAAAACCAAAAAAATGCAGCAGGTTCGAATTTTATCTGAAATAAAATTTGGCTTGAAGCCTATTTTGGCTCTGAAAACCTTTTTTTATTTCAATCTCCCTTCGGACAAGGCACTGCCTTGTCCCTACACTTAAAAAAAACCTCGCCGACGGGCAACGCCCTCGGCGACGGTTCAAAAATTTTTATTCCACCAAAAGCGAAACCCAATTTTTATAGGTTTGGTCTTTAAATTCTATCAGGTAGAAATACGTGCCTGCGGCAAACCCTTTTCCGTCCCATTCGAAGTTTCTATCCTGACTTTCAAAGACCAACACACCCCAGCGGTTGAAGATTTTGATGCCTACAAACGGATTATCGCAGGTATTGAGGGGTAGGTTTGGAATCCTGAAAGTGTCATTGAAGCCGTCGTTATTGGGGGTAAAGACGTTGGCAGGTAGGAAGTTTTCTACTTGAATGTTGTCGCGTACCGTAATGCGCACCGAAAGCGGCGCAGAGGCACGCAAGCCGCACTTGGTTTCATCTTCCACAATGAAAAGCGTTTCTACAGTCTTTTCACTTGCGCCGTCCAAAAAGCTGCAATCGGGAGTCCAGCTAAAAGTGCTACTTTGGGTAGGCAGCCCTTCTACATTTTCAAACTGCATGCCCAAGTCTGCCAAATTAAACCCTACCCCAAAACCAGAAAGGCTAATACGCTCGTTGTCGGCATCATCGCCTATCAAGTCGAAACTAATATTTGTACCCACAGGGACATCTACGATAAAAACGCCATTGAGCGAATCGGTCAGGGTTGTCGCAATCGTTGGGGGCGTATTGCGTAAATCAGGCGTGAGCAAAATTTCTACGCGGACGGTATCGGTTAGGATTCTATCACAGTTGCCGATGTCGGTAACTAAAAATTCTACCAAGTAAGTAGTGTCGCGATTATTTGCACCCAAATTTTCACAAGCGGGAGTCCAGCGGAAGGGACTGCTAAGAGGGGCTTGTCCGAAGCTATTTTCAAACTGCATGCCCAAATCGTTTAAATCATACCCAACGCCATAGCCTTCTAAGCCGATAAAGTCTAAGTCGGGGTCGTCGCCAAAGACGTTGAAGGTAAGGGGCTGATTGACTTCGGCGCGGACACGATAAAGCCCTGCGGCGTTGTCGAAAGTAAGGGAAGTGGAAACTTCGGGTGCTTCGTTGGGGCGTGCTGCATAGCGGAGGCGTATCAAGACCAGCGCGGTATCTGCCAAAATAGGCTGACAATCCACTTTTTCGGTAGCGATAAAGCGCAAGAGAAATTCCCTTTCGTTGCGCCCTTCCAGATGCTCGCAAAGGGTCTGCCATTTGAAGGGCGAAACAAGCTGTGGCACGCCTTCTACGTCTGTAAATTCCATGCCGAAGTCGGCAAAATTAAACCCAACGCCTTCACCGCTTAGGAGTAGGTAATTGTTTTCGGGGTCGTCTGCAAAGACATCAAAATTGACCTGCTGCCCTACTTCTACCTCTATTTCATAGCGTTCTTGGGCAGGATTGAAGACCAGCGAAGTGCTTGCTTCGGGTGCTTGGTTGTTTGGATTGGGAGGCATCACGACTAAAATCACGATAATTTCCTCGTTGAGCGAATTTTCGCAGGGATTTTCGTCGCGGATTTGGAAGCGCATTTCTATCGGCTGCCCTAAGTTGATTTTTTCTACCAAATCGCAAGGCGTATTCCACACAACTTCGGTTTCTAAGATAGGAAAGCCCTCTACGGGGGTAAATTGAATCCCTAAGTCGGCAAAATTAAACCCAACGCCATTTCCTGTGATAAAGATTTTGTCGTTATTAGGGTCGTCGCCAAAGATTTTAAATTGATAGGGTACGCCCAAAGTGAGCGTGTCGCGGTAGGTTTTGGTGGCGGCTTCGAAGTTGGGAATGTCGGTCGTGATAAGTGGCGGCAGGTTGGGGCGCGGCAGCAAGACCACAACCACACGCAGCGTGTCGGCGTTTTCGGCTACACCACACGCGTCGAAATCGCGGACGATAAAGTCCATGATAAATTCTTGTGCCACTCTTGGGTTGTCCAAATCCTTACAAGAGGTCTGCCAAGTGAAGGTGGCGTTGAGGGGCGAAAAGCCATTGGTGGGTGCAAAGGTAATATTGCGCCCATCTGCACTAAAATTAAAGGGCAGAAAACTAAGCGCAAGGCTATCGCCTTCGGGGTCGGTGGCGTTGATGGGAAAAGTAACCGTTTCGCCTACAAAAACGGAATCGTATCGATACACGCCTGCCATGGGGTCGAAATCGAGGTTGGTCGTAATTTCGGGCGGTAGGTTTTCGGTAGTGTCGCGAATGACTTTTACATTCAAACAGGTTTCTGCCATCATAGCAGAATCGCAAGCCCGCTCGTCTTGGGCTTGAAAACGAATGTTGTAGATGCGCTCGGTTTCGTCGGGGTTTAGGGCATCACAAGGCGGCTGCCACGTAAAAGTGCCTTTGATGGGGGCGCACCCTTGCCGCCTGTAAAATTAGAGCCTGCGGGCAAATCGCCCAAAGCGGAAAGGCTGATGATGTCGTCATTTTGGTCGTCGCCCGTAACTTCTACCGTCAGCAGTTCGCCTATCTTGACGGTGGCTTCATAACATTGCGTTACGGGGTCGAAGACGGCATCAGTGATAATGGTGGGCGGCAAATTGGGCGGCACTACGATATTGACCAGCACGCGCACCGTATCCATAAGCGGCACAGCACAACTGTTGTCTTCAATCACAAAATCCACGATATAGGGTTCGCCACTCGGATTGGGGCATTTCGGAAAACAGGCATCTATGGTCAGGACATCGCCTGCGCCATTGACCGTTCCTATGGTTTGCTGCAAAATTCCCCCTGCGTCATCAAAATTGACAGGGAGCGCACGCACCTTGATTTGCGAATTGACATCTATATCGGTGATAAAAAGTTTGCCACAATTATCTTCGCCTGCTTCAAACTCTAAAACTGTGCCTTCGGTATAAAAATTAGGCGAATCGTTGGATTTGTAGCGTGCTTCAGGCGCGTTGGCGGTGGGGCAGTCGATGACCAAAAGCTGGTAGTCGCGGCGCACTTCGCCAATTTTCTGTCCGTTTCTAAATTCTTCTATCAAAACGGCAAAAACATAAAGCCCTGTTTGTGAGGCAGTTACAGATAAAATGCCGCTATTGCTAATTTGCAGGGGCGGACTGCCCGGTATCATATTGCCTACGCCAATGCCGCCGATAAACTGCACCGTTGGATAGGGGGCAGGGCTTGGTTCGGGTCTGGGGTCGGAAAAACTGCTATTGCCACTCAAAGGCGCAACTAAGCTATAACGCAACTCGTCGCCGTCGGCATCTGTACCGCTAAAATCAAAGAAAAAAGGCTGATTGACACAGGCATAATCGGAAAGAGGCGGAAAAATGGCAGGCGAAGAATTGAGAAAGCGACCGCCATTGCGCACTAAGGGGGGAAATTCTAAGTACATGGTCTGCCCTGCAAACTGTGGGTCGATGATGTTATCGATGATATTGTTCCTACAACAACGCTCCCAAACCATATAATAGCCCGCAGGCTCGGCAAAACTATTGGGGTCTAAAGTTACTTCCAAAGAATAATAAATATGGCGCACCTTCAAATCGCCGATAGCACAAAGCGGTTGAGTATAAGGCACTAAATTATTCGAGCGCAAGGGCAATTCTACGCGCAGCCGCTGCTGATTGGTAGCCTTCGAAAAAATGCCGATAATCGCTGTCGGATAGATGGCATCGGGGTTGCCATTGACATCGTCGAAGTATTTGTTGAGTCCGATTCGGTAGCGATTGCCACCCAGATGCACCATTTCAAGTTCGCCACCTACAATGTGAGTCGCCGTCGCTGTTGGTAGCAGGGCAAAAGCCAAAAAGAGGCTATAAAGCAGCGTAAAAAGGGTAAGCCGATACGTCGTTTTCATAGATTTTTATTAAAAACTGTTAGATTCTTGCAAAACCCGCTACAAAGGCAGGTAGGAAAGTGGGGTTCGAAATGCGAATAGGGTCAATTCTATGTCAATAGTACGAAAAAAAACAGACTTGTGCAACGCTCTGTTTTCAAACTGCCCTATATTTCTTTATTTTTTCCTTCAACCGTCGACGAGGCTGTTAGCCGTCGTCGAGGTTTTTGCTTGTAGCGCGAAGCTCCCGCTTCGTCATCCAACCGTCGACGAGGCTGTTAGCCGTCGTCGAGGTTTTGCTTGTAGCGCGAAGCTCCAGTTTCGCCATTCTGTTTTTTTTAGACCTCGCCGACGGGCAACGCCCTCGGCGACGGTTCATTTTAGTTCAAATTCTGCCATTTTGTCCTGAAAATAACGGTGTTTTTATTTTTTCGCTACAAAAAAGTAGTAATTTGTAAAAATAATTAAATTCGCCTTTTCTGAAAAAAAAGTGCCACTATTGCGCGTATAGGGATATGATGATTTTGTTTTGATGTTTTTTGCTAAAAAGAGTAGCATTAAAAAATTGGAGTGGCTGACTTTCTGTCAATAGTTTTGTAAAATAGTTACAAATCTTTCGACTTTGGGGTAAAAAACGCTTCTTTAAAATTTTTTCGACTATTTTTGGGCTTCGATTTGGATTTGAAAAAAGTCTTTCCTACCTTTGTGATGTCGCCAAAAGGGGGCTTTAAAGTGGTACAGACCACGTTCTTTGAAATAGTTAATCGACTGCTCTTAAAAACCCTCTTCCATTAAAACAAGGATTGCGACT
>NZ_KE383885.1:43416-44298 GCF_000422585.1 Hugenholtzia roseola DSM 9546 | reverse complement strand
CTTAAAAACCCTCTTCCATTAAAACAAGGATTGCGACCGCAAAATACTTTACCTTTTTCAAATCTACATTCTTGCTTAAAAACCCTCTTCCATTAAAACAAGGATTGCGACGTTGCGCTGACTGGTAACGGCCGTCACCTCCGCAGAGCTTAAAAACCCTCTTCCATTAAAACAAGGATTGTAATTATCCCCTATAATCCCAACGTTTTGCCGTGCAAAGTTCTTCCCACGTTGGATTGAATCTAAACCCCCAAAGTAACTAATCCCTATGCTTACTGCCGAGCTACGTGAGAAAATTAAAGAAAACTTAGCGGACGCTAAGGTGCGTGCCGCAAAGGATGTCAAAATAGCTTCCCACTCTTCAATCCCTGACCGTTTCTTGCTTGGGATTGGTAGTGGAGGACAAATAGAAGGCTTGTTTACGAGTCCTGCTTCCTTCAAAACGTCGAAGCGACTGTTCTTGTTCGTGGAAGACGGTCAGGGCGGTTATAGACATTTGTACAGAGACGCTCCGACTCAAAAGAAAATCTTGGAGGTACTCACCCCTGAACTTTTTGCGAAAGCGTACAAAGCTCCCGAGGGGCTATCGACCAGCGATAGTGGCATCCCTGTGCTTGCTTTCTTGCCCCTGTGGGGAAATGCAGCAGGCACAGCAGTGCTGACATCTGACCCGTCTGTATGACCACGTCTATCAAGTAGGCAGTCGCGTCTTCTAAGAAGAAGTAGTAGGATTAGCTCCAAACAAAACCCCTGACTTCGGTTAGGGGAAGATTTTTCTCTATCTTTTAAGTAGATAGGGGGGTAGATATGCGATAAATATCGGTAGTTTGGGCGACCTTAAATAACTTAAAAACCCTCTTCCATTAAAACAAGGATTGCGTA